>NZ_JBCECK010000037.1:0-41839 GCF_039207105.1 Mucilaginibacter sp. | reverse complement strand
CCCCATCATTTACCCTAAAGCCTCTCATGAAAATGAGAGGCTTTTTTTGTTAGCTTAATTAGTCACTTGCATGAACACTTTTAACGACTTTTAAATCCGCTTAGCAAAATCCGCTTGCCAATCATTCATTTCAAATTCAGCCGCAGGCAAGCCCAAAATTGTTGGGATGGAAATGAATCTCAATGGAAAGGTTAATCCTTCTTTATCGAATATCGAAATCCATTCGTCACCTTCCCATATTGCTATTGATTCTAATTGATTGTTATCGAAATTATATTCAGCACTCGCATACTCATCAGTTCCTTTGATTGTTAATGTAATCGTAGGTTGAACCATATCCGTAGTAACATCAGTTGCGTTTGTTATTGGTTGTTGCCAGGTTTCGTCCTGCCCTTCAACTGTTTCTTGGTTTGTTGCCCATTCCCAAATTGGATATTCAAGAACATCTTGTAGTGTTATTTCGTCTAAAGGCTTTGCTTTGCCGGTTGTATATTTCATGTTTTTTTATCTAATTTAAGTTTATTTGTTAATAATTTCAAGTTAATAGACAGTTTACGGCAAGTCTAAAAATGATGTGGTCTGTCTAACTAAATTTAGATTAGAATCAATTTATAACTAAATATAGACATTGATAAAAAAGATCAGTTTGTGGATGATTATGAATCAACGATATATTTATAAAATTGAAAAGCGTCCAATCTCAATTAATTCGTCAATCAATTGATTCGAATTCTGTACTGTTATCCACCCTAAAGCCTCTCATGAAAATGAGAGGCTTTTTTGTTTCACATACCAATTATCGGTTTAACAATTTTGAATAACTTGGTCATCCGATGCTTTCGATTCAAGTTCAATCATTAATTGAGTAATCTTTCTTTTCAGAAATAATTATTAATCCTTTATTATTTCATTTCACCACATAATACGTGGCGTTCACCTCATTTATTTTAAAAATAAATTTTTTCGCCTTTTATTTGAGCAATCAAAAACATAGGCTATGCAAAACTCACCTGCGCTTTACCATTTTATTAAACGAATTCTGTTACATGCATTAATCATATGGTTTGCAATAAACATAGGCAGTTATATACTTTATTATTATAACATACTGTTTAATCTGGCCTTTACCGTGCATGATGATGGTTCATTAGTAAGTGCATTTGATCAGTTTATTAACCATAATTTGCATCAGCCATTAATATTATGGGTATTGCTCATAGCTTTTTTATCAGAATGGAATTATTTGCTTTTTTTTCGGAAAAAGGTTGTCTGGTTTGCTTTAGGCAGTATTTGTGTCGGCCTTTCCGGAAGTGCAATAAGCTTGGTTTTTACTACTGGAATTGATATCTATCCACGCGAGGCTCAATTTTTAACAAGTTTTATTGGTATAACAATTTATATAGTTGGTTATGCGGTACTATATGATTTTTTATATCAACGGTATTATAATGCCAGATTTAAACAAAAGCAATCTGAAAGCGAACTTTATTTATTGAAAGCTCAGATAAATCCGCATTTCTTTTTCAATACGCTGAATAACATTTATGGCATGGCATTAAATGAGGGAGCTCACAAAACAGCAAGCGGTATTGATTTGCTCTCCGGGATAATGCGGTACAATATGGATGGTATCCGCGATACTTATACCAATATAGAAACAGAATTTAGATTTATAGAAAATTATATTAAGCTTCAGGGGTTAAGAATTCCCGAAAAAGAAAATATTGATATAGCTATAAACATCAGTTACCCGGATAGGCAGTATCAAATTGCCCCAATGCTTTTGATGCCGCTGATTGAGAATTCCTGGAAATATGGCATCAGTATGGACGCGCCTTGCTATATTAAATTAAATATCAATGTGACTGATGGTTGCTTGATTATGAACATTGCTAATAGTATTTTACTTAATCGCTCAGACAATCGCGGGTCGGGTCTGGGATTAAGTAATGTAAAACAGCGTTTAAAATTGCTTTATCCAAATCGTTACGAATATCTTGCCGAAATAGATGAAAATAACTATAGGATAACCCTCTCCATCGTGCTCAAATAACTTATTTCTAAAAATTTAACGAATTATTTAATTCATAAACTTGATATGAAAAGGATAATACAAACATTGCTCTACCTTTTTTTTGCAACGTTTGCATCGGCACAAACTCTAAGTAACAGATGTGATTTCCAATTAAAGGGCATTATCAATAAGCCATTACCTGCATCAAAAATGTATTTGCTGTACCAGACAGCAGGTAGAAAGATGATAGACTCATCAACAATCGAAAATTCGCATTTTGAATTTAAGGGAATAGTAACTGAACCTTTATTTGCAACCTTATTGTTAGATCATGATGGCAAAGGCCTGCGGTATACTATGGGCAAGTTTGCAGATGAAGTGGATGTTCTGCAGTTTTATTTGCATAAGGGAGTTATAGATGTTGTGGGAAAGGATTCAATTTTTAAAGCTGTTTTTACAAATTCGAATATAAATATGGATTATATAAGACTTAAAAAGTTGTTGAATAAACAGGCTGATCAGTTATTAGTTAAATTATCCGCAAAAATGCAGCGAGATAAAGATAAAGCCTCTGCAAAACGGTATGCAGTCTGCTATGATAGCTTGAAATTGGTACGTAAACCGCTATTGAAAAGTTTTGCAGAAGAAAATCCAGAGAGCTATATAGCTCTGGTGGCATTGAAAGAATATGCAGGCGCTTTTCCCAATGAAATGGAGATAACGCCGATTTTCAATAAGTTAAGCGCTGATGTGACCAACTCCAAACTCGGTAGGGATTTTAACGCGTTGCTCAAAAGTAATAGTAATCTGGCCATAGGAAAGTTGGCGCCCGACTTTAATCAGCCTGATACAGCCGGCAATTTTGTTAGCTTAGCTTCTTTTAAAGGTATGTATGTATTGCTTGATTTTTGGGCTTCGTGGTGTGCTCCCTGTCGTGTAGATCATCCTAAATGGGTGAGGGTATACGAACAATTAAAAAAACAAAACTTTACTATATTAGGAGTGTCCCTTGACGGACACGACACCCGAATAGCTTGGCTAAATGAAATAAAAGCCGATAACCTAAGCTGGACCCAGGTATCTGATTTGAAGCATTGGGATAATGAAGTAGCTAAACAATATGGAATTAATGCTATCCCTCAAAATGTACTGATAGATCCAAAAGGAAATATTATTGCAAAAGATATAGAGCCTGAGGCATTACAGAAATTAATTGAAAAAGTAAACTAACTAAATGATAAGGGCAATTGCCATTGACGATGAACCGATTGCATTGGATGTGATCCGCTTGCACGCTATAAAGATTCCCTTTCTTGATTTGAAAGCAACGTTTGTAAGCACAACAGAAGCGTTGAAATATTTGCAGGTTAATGAAGTAGATCTTGTTTTTCTTGATATCCGAATGCCTGATCTGACCGGGATTGAATTGGCAACATTACTTCCTAAAACGCTTCACGTTATTTTTACTACAGCCTATGCCGAATACGCAGTAAAAGGGTTTGACCTGGCTGCGGCTGATTATCTTTTAAAACCAATAAACTTAAGCAGATTACTGCAAGGTTGCATCTTGGTAAAAGAAAGAATGTTAAAAGATTCAGCAGCAAAGAAACAGGAAGCACATCTTTTTGTAAAAGAAGGTTATGATCTTGTTAAAATTGATCTGAATCAAATAACCTACATTGAAGCTGGAGATAATTACTTAAGTATTTATCAGGGCCATAAACGCACCTTAACCCGAATGACGCTGACAGAGATAAGCAACAGGCTAAGTCCGGATGCTTTTCAGCGTATACATAAATCTTATATTATAGCTTTAAAGTTTATTGAAAAAATAGAACGAAGCCAGTTAATAGTAGATGGCGTAAAAGTTCCGCTTTCAGCAGCTTATAAGGACGATTTATTATTTAAGCTTAAACAGTAATATTTCTGTTTTTTAATATGGGAATGAGGTTTAATTGAAGTTTTAAACAATTTTATCTGTGACTTCATTTTTAATGTTCAAGCCTCGTCTTTATTAGTCAATAAAATATTAAAAATGAAAAAAACGTGCAGTACTGGTTAAGCGTACACTTGTTAAAACAGACTGATAGTTCCATTTGCGGGGCCTGCGTTTTTTAACCGGCTTATATTTTCCTTCATTAAGGGTGTCTCTAAACAAATCCATTAACAGCATTTGATCTTCCGTATCGCCAATGCTGATGTTTGATAGTTCCAGTACCTGGTTGATCTGGCCGATGAGCTGCAGGGTTTCTGTTTTAGTGAACCATTCGGCAATGTTTGTTTTTTTCCGTTTGGGCCAGATAAAGTTAGCAATGGTTTGGAAGGCTCGCTTCATTTAGAGTAATTTGGGGTTAATTATTCATATTTAACGTAATTATTTGGTTAAAGGTTATAAGGTTAAGGAAACAGGGGTAGCTATTATTGATTATAGCTATGGTTTAAGTGTGCAAGGCTTGTTTTTCTTTTTTATTAACGCCTTATATTCGGTAAGCTCCTCGGGGGTTAAATACTTTTCAATATTTCTGGGTTCTCCATCAATCATAAACATATACTTTTTTGTTTTCCCCCTCATGTAAGGGGCTATTTCGCATTTGATTCCTTGTTTGTTTTTGACTTTCAGAATTTTAACGAACCATTTTTCTAATTCGGACATATCACTCGTAATAGTTGACGATTACTACAAGTATTTTAATATTTTGTTATAAACTATGAGTTAATACATCAATATTTTTAATAATTGTGTAGTGAATTTCACACTTTTTCACACATTTCACATTTTTTGATCAATTAACCATTGGGCTCTCTAAATTGAGGTGAACCTTATCTTTTGTGGATGCTAAACCACTATTATGTCAGCAATTGTTTACTTAACCATCCCTTGAGCAGCGGCCTTGTATGTCCAGGAGGTGTATGGTTTATTCCATTTGGTGAAGCCAAGTCTGTTTTCGTTGCTACTCCTGATTCCGGGCTCATCTAACAGTTCGTAAAAAATTAAAGCCTGCACCTTGCTGTTGGCCTTGCATTTTGCTATGAACTGGTTTACAAAATCCTTTTGTTTAGCTTCGTCGGTACTTAAGCCCTTGGGCCTGAAATTTGATTCAGTGAACCATATCGGTTTGGTTGGGAACAAGCCGGATAGCTTTTTGGTAATATCCGGGATGTTGTATGGGGCCTTAGCTGCGGCGCCCTCCATATCTGAGTACCAATGGTAACTTAAAACATCAAACTTAACTCCATAGCTAATGAGCATTTGTATGTAGGCATAATGTAACCAGGAGGCATCCACCAGTGTAATGGCTCCGGGGTCTTTGGCTTTAACGCCTTCGTTCATTCCCTTTAAATAGGCGGCGGTTACTTTAAACTTTTTAGCATCGTAATTGCTGGTGTATTGCCCGCTTTTGCCTGCTAAAATTATTTCCTGCTCCATTTCATTACCAAGGTGGTAGGTAGTAAAATACTGGCTGTATTTACCTGCAAAATTACTGCCGCTGGTTTTACCCTTAGCATAAGCCTGCGCTTCTGTATCGCTGAATTTTAATCCCGCCGTAGATAGTGAGGGTAACAAATTAATACCGTTACTTTTGGCCAGTTTTTGCAGTGGAATAAATGTTTCTATATTCTGCATGCTGCCATCGGCGTTTACAGAAACGTTGATCTTGTACCAGGTCATGCCCATGTTTTTAAGCATTTTAATCTGGTCGGCTATTCCTAATTGAATATAAGCTTCAGCACTCAGGGGATGCCCATTCATGCCCATTATGAGTTTCCGGGTAGTTGTAGCGGGAGCTGTTGTAGCTGCTGCCTCCTGCGTTTCCGGGATTGAGGTATCGGCAGCAGTTTCTGTTTTTAAAGGTTCAACATTCAGATCTTTTTTACAGGATATTGCAAACATTGTTAAAAACAATACGATAAGTATAAAAGAGCGTTTGTTTGGCATAAGGCATACTTTAAATGAGTAGTTATAAATAAATCGATATTTTTATGCTTTGTGTTGCTTATACACCAAAAATACCGACCGCAAACTAATTCAATTATTTGACTTTGCGCAATCATATTCAGCACATAATCAATAGCTTATTATACGGTTTTATACATGTCGATTCACAAATCGGGCCCTTATATGTTATCAAACGGCTACAGCTGTACCCTTAAGCAGTTCTTTATACTCCATCAGCTCGTCGGCAGTTAGGTAGTTTTCAATGTTCCTGAGTTCGCCATCAATGTGAAACATGTACCTTTTGGTTTTACCTCTCATGTAGAGGGTTATTTTGCATTTAAGTCCCTGCCGGTTTTTTTCTCGTAAAAATTTAACCAGCCATCTTTCTAAACTGTCCATAACATTACAATTTATATAAATCAATACATTCCATATTTTTATTTGTTATCAACTAATAGTTAATCAAAGTGCGTTGGCAATGTGCTCGCAGTTAATTGCACAAAAAATTACACACTTCACAATTGCGTGTACAATTGCCTGGTATCCTTGTTTTGGTACAAATTTTAATTTCATATTTGATCAGTTACAAAAACATGGGGGCTTCGGGTTCGCCTGATCCCCCCTTTCCAAATTCAGTCTTCTTGCTCCCGGCTTGTAATAAACAGATGCCTTCTCCAAAGCTCAATTTTCTTATTTGTCGCGATTTAACAGATTTTCGGTAACAACTCATATTTTTTACACCAACAGCCCATAAATCTTTACATATTAACACCCTTAGTTTATATGCTTAACTAAGGGTGTTTGCTGTTAATGTGAGAGTTATGTTGAATCAAGTATAGGGCTTTGGCGGTGAACGAAATGAATAAATATGGAAATTGCGTATTAATACTCATGTATTGAAAGGGTTTTTACGGAATTATACCGAATAACTACCGGGGTATTACTTAAAAGAGCGTACCTACCAAAACAGCCAGCTTTTTTACTTAGTAAATACAATTAATGCAAAAAAATATTCTCTGATAAACAATCATACTATTCATCTTTGCAGATTATTCAATTAATATCCTCAATAAAGAATTTTGGCACATGCAGCAATCAAAGTATAAGTTATATACTACTGATCCCCATTTTATAAAACAGCTTTTAGTTTTCTTTATCTGTTTGTTTTCTTCTAATATTTTATTCGCTCAGCAAAAAGTTAATATACAAGACCAGGTAAACCAGCATATATTTTCATACAAAGAGATCTACTGTTTAGAAGATCCTTCCGGCAAGTTTACACTTCAGGATGTGCAATCGCCGGAACTGGCTGCAAAGTTTAAAGCAAGCTGGTCAAGCACGCCTCAAAATTATAAGCTAAAATCGGCCTATTGGTATAAAGTGACAGTTGGTTATCCGCCCGAAACCCGAAAAAACTGGATGCTGGAGTTTTTTGATCAAACTATTGATGATATTACCGTGTATTTGCCCAGCGGCAATAAAGGTTATAAGGTTGAGCGGTTTGGTGCTTTAAAAGCATTCGGCAACAGACAGTTTCAGCATAAAAACTTTGAGGTGAGCCTGAATATGGAGCCGGGGCAGGAGCGTACCTATTATGTTCGCATCAAATCGCATCAAACGGCAGATGTTATTATTGTATTGCGTTCGGTTAACTGGTTTGTGGAGTATGCCCTGAATGAGTATTTAATGTTTGGGATATTCTATGGTATGATATTGGTTTTCGCGTTTTATAATATGATGATGTTTATTGCCATTAGGCATATACAGCATTTGTATTACGTTTTTTATATCCTGAGCGTTGGTTTTTATGAGCTTTGTAATGATGGCATCGGTTACCAATACCTCTGGCCAGATTCGCCTATGTGGAACAAGTACGCTTATGGTTTTGCTTTGTGCTGTATAAGTGTGTTTGCCCTCATGTTTACAAACAAACTGTTATTTGTTAAATTAAAAGCCCCACGTTTATACACACTCATTAATACGGTAATTGTAGCCAGGTTAACATTTTTTGCAGTGTGCCTTATTTTTAACAAGCAGTGGTTCAACTATAAATTTATTGAGGCGGTACCACTGTGCATTGCCTTTTATACAGGTATATACATATTTCGGAAAGGGTACAGGCCTGCAAGGTTCTTTGTGCTGGGCTATAGCTTTCTGTTTATAGGCTTTACGCTCAAGTTTTTGATCATGCTGAATGTTTCCTGGCTAAATTGGGGAGCTATAAGCTATTACAGCCTGAGCATGTGCTTTATTTTTGAAATGATACTACTTGGTTTTGCCATTGGCGATAAAGTAAGGATATTAAAAAGCGAAAAGGAAAAGGCACAGCAGGATACTATTAAGCAGCTCCGGGATAACGAAAAGCTAAAAGAATCGATCAACATTGAGCTGGAAAAGCAGGTAAAGGAAAGAACGCATGAGGTTATTGAAAAGGCCAGCATTATTGAAAAGCAAAATGAAGACCTGAGCCGCGTAAATGAAATACTGGAGCAGCAAGCAGCCGAAATTTCAAGGATGAACGTATTGCTTGAAAAGGATAATCAGGAACTGCATGCAAGTTTTGACAAAGTATCACGCGATAGGATCATGTCGGCAGGGGTTGATTTTGAGGAGTTCAGTAGGATATATCCCGATCCGGAAAGCTGCCATAAGTTCCTGGCCGATTTAAAGTGGCGCGATGGCTATAAATGTCATAAATGCGGCAATACCCATTTCATTAGCGGTCACCTGCCTTACAGCCGTCGCTGCGGCAAATGCAGCTATGACGAATCGGTTACTTCGTACACCATATTCCAGAATACCAGGATCCCGATCACTAAAGCCTTTTACATGATATTTTTAGTTTACTCCACCAACGGAAAAATATCATCGCATAAGTTGTCTGAAATACTATCCATCAGGCAAAGCACTTGCTGGGCTTACAGCAACCGGATAAAAAAGCTGCTTTCAAGCCGTAAAACAGCTGGTAAAAACGACAACCATGAGGGTTGGAGTAAGCTTGTAGTAGATAACTCTGCCGATTAATCGCTTTTTATATCCATAACACTCATTTTTAATTGCCTGATTATCAATTACCATGAAAAGGTTATTATCCGTATCAAAATAGATATGGGTAAGTGCCTTAATTGTAAATTTTGTATTAATAATCAATCAATTACGAAGCGTATTGCTAAGGTGTTAAACCGTATCAATTTAATTGTAACTATCTATATATCAGTTATTTATGTTGAAAATAATTGAATTTTTCCTTCGTTTTACTTCCCAATGCATATAACTTTGCGCATTGATTTTAACATGCAGTGCATGTAACCAATTTTTAATTATCAGTAACTAAAATTTATGAAAAAAAGAATTACGCTATTAGTAGCCCTTCTTGTATCTGGCTGTTTGTTTGCTTTTGGGCAGGCAAGCACCGTTAAAGGAGTGGTCAAGGACGGCCAGGGATTGCCCCTGCCCGGAGCAACCGTTGTGATCAAAGGCACAAACCAGGCTGCATCAACAGATTTAAATGGTAAATACAGCATCAAGGCCGATCAAACCGCCACGCTGGTATTTTCATTTATCGGGTTTGACAACCAGGAAATACCTGTTGGCACCCAAACCGAGATCAACGTAACATTAACATCCAACAATAAACAATTGAATGAGGTTGTGGTGGTAGGTTACGGTTCACAAAAGAAAAAGGACATTACCTCAGCCATTGCAACTGTTGGTGTAAAGGACGTAAGTGCCAGGCCGATTGTTAACTCATCAGAGATACTTGATGGTAAAGCTTCTGGTGTACAGGTATTCAACGCGTCTGGCGCACCGGGTGGTGGCAACTTCAGCGTTAGGATTCGCGGTGCATCATCGCCAAATGGTTCAGAGCCATTATATGTGGTTGATGGGGTTATTGTAACCAATACAGCCAGTATTGACCCGAACAACATCGAATCTATCAGTGTGTTAAAAGACGCGTCGGCAGCCGGAATTTACGGTTCATTAGGCGCTACAAATGGTGTAGTATTAATTACATCAAAAAAAGGTAGCAGCAGCGGCGAACCTAAGGTGGAGATCAACATGTATGCAGGTAAACAGCAAATTGTTAAAAAACTGGATATGCTGAATGCCGACCAGTACAGAAGCCTGATTGCTGATGAATATGCCAACGCAGGACAAACAGCGCCGGCGTTTCCGCAAAACTTCACCGCCAATAACAACTGGCAGGACCTAACTTACCGTACAGCTAACCAAAGCGGTATTAACGTTGGTTTATCTGGCGGCAGCGAAAAAGGCACATACTACTTAGGTTTAGGCGATCTGAACCAGGACGGTATTATTAACGGAACCAACTTTAAACGTTATTCCATCAACTTAAACCTGGAGCAAAAAGCTAAAAAATGGATGACCTTTGGTACTAACATCGCTTATAACAGAAGCAATGGCCGTACTGTAAATGATAACAGCTCGGCAAATCATGGCGGTACAGTTTTGGCAGCATTATCTACCCCTCCAATAGTACCTATATTTGGTGCAAATGGCATGTATCAGTCAAACTCTGATAATACAACTAACCCTTTGGATGATATTTATAGCCCGAATAATCAGTATATCAGTAACAACCTGTTAGGCAATATCCATACAGAGATCACCCTGCCGTTTAACATCAAATACCGTTCACAATTTGGTATATCGTTAAGCAACTACAATCAGGATTCATTTACCAATCCGCTAACTAACCAGGGTGCAAGCCAGGTTAATGGTATTGGCAGTAACACGAATAATGAGACCTTCCGCTATACCTGGGATAATACTTTAACCTACTCTACAGTAATTAACAAAAAACACAGCATTACCGCAGTAGTAGGAACTGAGGCCATTGAAGAAAAATATCACAACGATTATTTGTATGGAACCGGATTCCCGGCAGGTATTACCACTTTAAATGCGGCCAGTGCTAACAAACAAGTATCAACCTACAGAACCGACTGGACAACCAACTCATACTTTGGTCGTGTAAATTATGGTTATGCTGATAAATATCTGTTAACAGCATCATTAAGAGCCGATGGTTCATCAAGGGCTGGTATCAATAACAAATGGGGATATTTCCCGGCTGTATCAGGTGCATGGCGCATATCTCAGGAAGATTTCCTGAAGGATAACAACTTTATCCGCGATTTGAAGTTAAGGGCTGGTTATGGTGAAGTAGGTAACTTACCTCAAACTATTTACAACAGCTACAGCACCCTGAACCCTACAGGTTATTTATTTGGCAATAATGCGGCATCTGGTTATTATCCAACTAACCCGGCCGGTAACCCCGATCTGAAATGGGAATCAACCAAAAGTATCAACGTAGGTTTTGATATCACTGTTTTGAACGACAGGTTAACCTTAAGCGGTGATTACTACAATAAAAAAACAACTAATTTTATTTTCCCGGTTGTGATTTCTGCAGCAGAGGGTGGTGCATCAAATCTTAAAAACACCAATCTTCCGGGCCACGTTTTAAATGAAGGTGTTGAGTTTTCATTAACCGCGAGGATTTTTGATACCCAGGACTTTAAATGGACTGCTACCTTAAACGCTTCATTTAATAAGAATAACGTGAGCGGTATGCCGCAAATATTAGATGCCAATGGCAATAAAGTTGATCAGACTTTCCCTTTTGGCGGTATTGCATTTGGCGGTAACGGAAACGCTACCAATCTTTCTATTGTTAAAAACGGCTTACCATTAGGCGCCTTTTACGGTTATCAGTTTGCCGGTGTTGACCCTGCAAATGGAAACGCCTTATATAAAACAGCAAATGGCGGTACTACCGTAAACCCATCACAAGCCGATCAGGCTTACCTGGGCAGTGGTTTACCAAAAGCGGTTTATGGTTTTGCCAACACCGTTAGCTATAAAAACTTCAGTTTAGATTTCTTATTTGACGCCTTAACCGGTAACAAAGTATTTAACGCAACCCGCGTTGAAACCGAAGGCATGTATCTGATTGGCAACGCAAGCACAGCGGTATTAGGTCGCTGGGAAAAACCAGGCGATATAACCAATATCCCGGCAGCGGTTTACGGTGGCGTAAACAGTGCAGGTGCATCAACCATTTTACCGTCATCACGTTTTGTTGAAAATGGCGCGTATTTAAGATTAAAAAACGTATCGTTAAGCTACCTTATCAAAAGTGGTTTATTGGATAAACAAGGTATAAAAGTGCGTGTATTCGCAACTGCTCAAAACCTGTTTACTATTACCAAATACAAAGGTTATTATCCGGAAGTTAACTCGTTTAGCGGCAGCTCGCAAAACAATGGTTCATTGGGTGCACCAAGTTCAACTGCTGTGGGTATTGATTACGGTACATATCCGCAAACAAAAACTTATACCGCGGGCATTAACGTAACCTTTTAATCTATCCTAAATTTTAAGAAAATGAATAAATATCATAAAATATTGCCAATTGTGCTGCTTGCCGCAGTTGGCTTAACATCTGCCTGTAAAAAGAGCTTTTTAGACAAGCAGCCTATATCTCAGGGTACCGCAGGTAATTACTATAAAACAAAAGAAGATGCCGAAGGTGGTTTAGTTGGTGCATATTCACAAGCCTTTATCAACGATCAATATTGGGTTTGGGATTATGTAAGTAATGGCGATGCCCGTGCGGATAATTGCTACGCAGGAGGCGATAACCCGGACAACTTTGGTATTGCAGGTTTTACCGCTACCCCGCAAAACGGTAACTCAACCCGCGACTGGCAGGGCCTTTACCAGGATATTTATGCTGCTAACATTGTTTTAGACTATGTGGCTAAAATTCCGGCAGCTCAATTTTCGGGTAACAGGCAGCAGGAAATTTTAAGCGAAGCCAAATTCATCAGGGCTATATCTTATTTTCAGCTGGTAACAACATTTGGTGACGTGCCATTGATCCTGTCAACCATCAATACGCCTGCTAAGCCGTCACGTGCGGCAGCTACAGCTGTATACGCGCAGATAGAGAATGACCTGACCACCGCCGAAGCGGTACTACCGGTTTCGTTCCCTAATGTTGGTCACGCTACTAAAGGTGCTGTACAGGCTTTACTGGCCAAAGTATACGCGCAGGAAGGTAAATATCAGCAGTGTTTAGATTATTGTAACAAAGTGATCAACAGCGGTCAGTACAGCCTGGTACCTAATTATGCTACTTTGTTTGATGGTACTAAAAACACATCCGAATCTATATTTGAAAGCCAGCATTCAGGTGCAAGTGGTTTTACTACTTACAATACTTCATTGTTTTTACCGGCTCAGTTTGGAACTTATTCTTTCAAAAAGTTTGATCTGCCAACAGACAATCTTATTGCGCTGTTCAAATCACAAAATGATAACATTCGCTTAAATGCATCGGTTTATCAGGCTAAGGTAGCTGCCGACGGTCTTGCCGCAGGCGACCCGATCCCTGCGCCATACACCACTGCATCGCCTATGGTGCCTTTCCTTTACAAATGGAAAACCAATATATCGCAGTTTGGCGGCGGTACCGATAACAATGTGTTACTTCGTTTAGCTGATATCATCCTGTTAAAAGCAGAAGCATCAAACAACTTAGGGCAAACCGCTGCCGCTATCCCATTGGTTAACCAGATCAGGGCAAGGGTAAAACTACCTGCTATTACCGTAACATCCCAAACAGATGTAGCACTGGCTATTTTAACCGAGCGCCGCATGGAACTGGCCTTTGAAGGTCACCGTTGGAATGATTTATTAAGGTTTGGTGCCCAATATACCATCAACTTAGTTAAAAGCCAGGTTGATCCTTTTGGCAAGCCGTTCAATTATCCTATTAACCAGGCAAAACTGTTACTGCCTGTACCGTACAATGAGATCCAGCTTGATGGAAACCTGACCCAGAACCCGGGTTATTAATTCAATTTAAAAAAAGCTGCAACAGTAATGTTGCGGCTTTTTTTCTGTATAATGTATCACCTCATCATCAAATATGAATAAACGCAAATCGTTAATTTTTACTTTAGTTATAGCCCTGTGCGCGCAGGTTACCCTCGTTAATGCTCAAAGCAAAGGAACGCTGAAAAGCAAACCGCAGATGTGGCTCACAGACCCATCTGATTCTGTTTTATTTAAACAGCAGGACAACAAAATAGGCCCGGCCAGTAAGGATGCCAGCACACCTGTTATTACTGTTGATAAAAGAAAAGTTTATCAGCAAATGGATGGCTTTGGCTTTGCCTTAACAGGCGGTAGCGCCGCATTGATCAATCAAATGAGCGGCCCGGAGCAGGCTCGTTTATTGAATGAATTATTTGCTCAGGATAAAAGCAATATTGGTGTGAGCTATTTAAGGATCAGCATAGGCGCGTCAGACCTTGACGATCATGTTTTTTCGTACGATGATCTACCTGCCGGTGAAACTGATCCCGAACTGAAAAAGTTTAGCCTGGATAATGATCAAAAGGCATTGATCCCGGTGCTGAAAAAGATATTAGCAATTAACCCGAATATCAAAATATTAGGTTCGCCCTGGAGCCCGCCTGTATGGATGAAAACTAATAACAGCACCATTGGTGGTAACTTAAAGCCTGAATACTACCATGCTTATGCGCAGTACTTTATCAGATATATTAAGGGAATGCAGGCCAATGGTATCCGAATTGATGCGGTAACCTTGCAGAATGAACCGCTGAACCCTAAAAATAACCCAAGCATGGTGATGGAAGCTGCTGAACAGGCTGCCTTTATAGCCAAAAACGTTGGGCCTGAGTTTAAGGCGGCGGGCATCAAAACAAAAATAATTTTGTACGATCATAATGCCGATAGGCCCGATTATCCTATTGATGTATTAAATAACGCGGAGGCTAAAAAATATACAGATGGTTCGGCTTTCCATTTATATGGAGGCCAGATAGAAGCGCTTTCTCAGGTACATGACGCTCACCCAGATAAAAACCTGTATTTTACAGAGGAATGGGTAGGGGCTCCCGGCGATCTGAAAAAGGAACTGGATTTCCATATGAAGGATATCATCATCGGTGCTCCAAGAAACTGGTGCCGTAACGTTATTGAATGGAATTTAGCTGCCGATCAGGATCAGAACCCGCATACTCCCGGCGGCTGCGACCGTTGCCTGGGTGCTATCACCATTATTAAAGATGCGGTTACCCGTAACCCTGCTTATTACATTATAGCTCACGCGTCAAAATTTGTAAGGCCAGGTTCAAAGCGTATAGCATCTAATTTAGTAACCAATTTACCCAACGTAGCTTTTGTTACTCCGGCTGGCAAAACAGTGCTTATTGTTTTTAATAATGGTCAAACCACACAAAAATTCAATATTAAGTATGGCAGTAATGAGGTATCATCTGTGCTAAATGCGAATGCTGTTGGTACTTATGTTTTATAAGACCGAGACAGCATATTGTCAATAATTATTTCTTAATATTAGTATAACAAGAAGTACATTCTTCAACTGTTATTTAGAAAGCAAATGCTGCAGATACAACATCTGTGGCATTTGTTGTGAAACGACTATTGTAAAATTCATATTACGCTGATCAACTGCATTAAACGATGATAAGTTATTAAAGTCGAACACTCAAAAACCAACCACTACTTAACCTTTAACCAATGAAAAAGCTACTTATCATCCCTTTGGCAGCAATAGCTCTGCTGTCGGCCTGCAGCACCTATCAAATGAGTACCCTGAGCAGTACAAATTCCGCGCATGACGAAAAAACAGGCATGTTCAAGCTGGAGAATGATTCAGTCAAAATTCAGTATTCCTTTGCGGGTAAAAACGCGCCTATCCAGTTAAGTATTTACAATAAACTAAATGAGCCTTTATATATTGATTGGGAGCGCTCGGCCATGATTCTGGATGATAAGAGTTATAGTTATGGTGATAATGCCGTCCAGATCAGCGGTGATGTTTCTGGCGTATCGGTAGGAAAAGGTTACCGCTATTCTGATGCCAGTATTGTTGCTCAGGCTACCTTGCCCAAAAATGTGGCTTTTTTACCTCCGCATTCGCAGTTTAGTAAGACCATAGAGCGAATCAACGATCGTTCCTTTCAATCTGTTCCTGATAGCCTTTTTGTAAAAACTAAATTCCCTTCGTACGGAGCCCTGGGGCTTACCGCCAAGGTGGCTAAGTTTAATAAAGAGAACAGCCCCTTGTTTTTCAAAAGTTATTTAACGGTGTATACCCTTAAAAACAACGTTCCGCAGTTTGTAGCCTATCAAAATGATTTTTATGTTTCTGAAATGATCCGGTCTTCATCCGGCCCGGAAAGCTTTGAAAACTTTTCAGGCGGCCGCGGTGATTCGTTTTATGGTTCAGCATCGCATTAAACGGATTTTTGTTGATCAAGCCAGGCATCGGCCAATTGCATAAAGTTTCCGATAGGTGTTTGGATCCCCAGCATGCCTGCGATCAGCCTATATATATCGGCCGGGGTCTTACCGCTTTCGCGCAAATAGCGAACGGATGTTGCCCCGGCCGATTTGGAAAGTTTTTCATTAGTCTCATTAGTAAGCAGGGTATGATGATAAAAAGTGGTATTTAGAAATTCATTTTCACCTAATACCATAGCCAGTTCTTGTTGTGCCAGTGTTGATGGCCATAAATCTTGTCCCCGAACTACCAGATCAACCCCGTAAAATAGATCATCAACTACCGACGTAAGCTGGTATGCCGGGAAACCATCTTTTTTACGGATAATAAAGTTGTGCATATCTGCCGGTAAAGCGGCCGGGGTTACGGAACCATTATAGTTTTTAATAGCCAGTTCATGGCTGTTATTGGTTCGCAGCCGCCAGTTAGCGTCACTGGCAGTAAGCGAAATTTTTTTTTCAAAACAGGTACAGGTATTTTCATTTAACTGTTTGCGTGAGCAGGTACAGGCAAAAACAAGTCCTTTATGAACGAGTTGTTCAAGGGCCTTGTGATAAAGGGGCAACCTGTGTATTTGCGAATAACTATCATTAAATTCCTGAACGTTGCTCGGTCCCTCATGCCAGGGGATTTCCAGAAAATTCAGGGTGTCAAAGATGTCCTGAATGTACCGTTGTTCTGCCCTTGCACGGTCCATATCATCAATACGCAAAAATAGTTTAGCACCGCTTTTTTGAGCCAGAGCTGCGGTGATAGCAAATGACAACACATTGCCCAAATGCAAAAAGCCGCTGGGGGTAGGGGCTAAACGTGTTTTGTTAAAGTGATTAAATTGCTCAGGCACTTGATTTATAAAACTTTAGCTGTTAACGCTGGTTATTATTCAACAGTACATAACATCACCCAAAGTAATACTAAAACCTTGCGTTGAAAAGAAAAAACGCTTTTAGTGCAACTATTTACTTTTATGCTGCGTCTAATTCAAAAAAAACGATCTGATTATGAAAAGAAGAACCTTTATATTATTTGTGTCGGCTTTAGCGCTGACTACCTCCGTTACCTATGCACAGGGTGGACAAAGCAGGTCTGTGTCTGGCTTTAACAGTATTGACTCGGGAGGCCCGTTCAATGTACACGTAAAAATTGACGGAACCGAAAGCATCAAACTTGACATTGATGAAGATGTAATAAACGATGTAAGAACAGAAGTAGTGGGTGGAACATTGAAAATCGGTTTTAAAAATAATTTTTCATTCAAACACCGCAACATCAAACGCGGTGAAATATATGTAACCGCGAAATCGTTGGAAGCACTTGCCAATAGCGGTTCAGGCAGCCTTGATCTTGATGGTGTGCTTACAGGTCAAAATGTTCAGGTAATACTGAGTGGCTCGGGTAATATGAAAGCCGCAGTAAAAGCCGGTTCATTAGAATCAAGGCTTAGTGGTTCGGGTGGTATTGATCTTAAAGGAAGTGCTGATGAGGCTAACCTGCGCATATCAGGATCGGGCAATATTGAAGGTAAATCACTAACCGTACAAACAGTATCAGCAAATGTAACCGGCTCGGGAGGCATAACCATTCGCGCGACTAAAAGCATCTCTTCGCACATAACCGGTTCGGGAGGGGTAGATTACTCTGGCGGCGCTACCGTAGCCGCAGACAAGCATACAGGCTCAGGCAGGCTTAATAAAGTGGATTAAGCTTTTTTCTTCATAAACATAAGCAAGGCCTTCCGATTGGGAAGGCCTTTTTATTTCAAACAACTCAATGATCATAACTGATTACCCGGGTAATTTTCCACTCGTTGTTTTTGTATTGCCATACGTGCAGAAATTTTAAAAGGCCAACTTCTTCTTTGCCGTTTTCTGTATGGGTAAATTTATGTACACCCACTTCAATAGCGCCAAAATCTTTAATTGGGTAAACTTCCAGGCTGCCCTTTACCAAATCTCTTCTCATCCCGGTGTTTTTGTTTTGCGCAAACATCTTTTCAAAGTTTTGCATGGTTTGGTCGTAGTAGGTAAGGCCTCCGAGGTCATGATAAAACTCCACGTTATCGGCAAATACTTTTTTCAGCCTCTCCATATCATGAGCATTAAAGGCATCAAAGCAAACACTGTCCATGTGTAAAATGGTATTGTACAGTTGCTGATCAAAATGTTTTTGAGTGTTTTGCGCGCAGGCGTTTTTGTTTACAAGGGTACCGGTTATTGTAAATGCAATAACCATAAGGCAATGGTGTAATTGTGATCTCATCTTTTTATTTTGAATGACGTTTGGCGTAAGCAATCGTTACAGCCTAATTAAGTAATGGCCTTCAAATTACGTAAAATCACGTATAAAAATCAGGTGGTTTTACCGATTTGTAAATCAGTTAATTATGTATCTTTATTGTATGTAATTCAGGTTGTACCCCTTTAATCATTAAGCCTTATGATTTCACCGCATTACTCCTTTAAAGCTTATTGCCGTAAACTTTTGCTGGCAACAACCATCACGCTAACCTTTAGCAGTTGTTATACCACTCGTGTTGCAACCAGCGCACAGCCCGGAACCGAAGTGTCAGGCAAAACTGTAAACTCTTTTTTCTGGGGATTGGTACAAAACCCTAAGCGGGTAACTACGCCCATTTGCGATTCCTTAGGTGTAAACGGCATGGCCGAGGTAACGGTGAAGAACAACTTTGGTTATTCGCTGATCACGGTGGTTACCCTGGGCATCTGGAGTCCAACCCGTATAGAGTGGAAGTGTGGCAAGCCTTGCCAAAAAGTAGGGAAACTTTAAACTGCAAGCAAATGAAAGTTATTAAAACAGGCAACAAGACCTGGGAAAACCGGCATGAAATATTTGTGGAGAATATTAATGATATGTATGTACTGGGTAATGCGGATGCCCTGGATGCTCTTGAAGGCTACAATGACAGTACCAAAGGTATCCAGGACCTGATAAGCAAAGCCATTACCACAAATGTACCGCTGAGGGCATTAGGCGCCGGCTGGTCATGGACAAAGATAGCCACTGTGCAGGATGGCATTATGCTGGACACCAAGCCGCTCAATACTGTGTTTGATATTACGGAAGGCAGCGTGTCTGCCGCATACACAGGTACACCACGGCACCTGCTTTTTGCACAAAGCGGAACGGGTATCTGGGAGCTGGGGAAATATCTACGAACCAAGAACCAATCGTTAAAAGCCTCGGGGGCAAGCAGTGGTCAAACCATTGCGGGAGCTATGGGTACGGGTGCGCACGGCTCGGCATTTGATGTTGGCGCGGTGCAGGATTACGTAGTAGGTATACACTTAATTACAGGCCCAGATAAGCATATCTGGCTTGAAAGGGCATCGGCTCCCGTAGTATCGGCCCTGTTTATTGAGCACCTGAAAACGGAGTTGGTACAGGATGACGACCTGTTTAATGCAGTGCTCATCAGTTTCGGCAGTTTTGGGATTATTCACGGGGTAATGATCGAAACCGAAGATGTGTTTTTGCTGGAGGCCTATATGCAGCGCATACCTTATGATGATTCGCTCAGGAACATCATGAATACGCTTGATTTTAGCAACGCTCATTTACCCGGCGGTACAGAACGTCCTTACCATTTTGCGGTTTTGCTTAACCCTTATGATATGGATAAGGGTGCATATGTTACTACCATGTACAAACGGCCCTTTGCGGCGGGCTATAAACCCCCTGTTGATAATCCCAATGGCATTGGCCCCGGAGATGATGCACCCTGTTTTATAGGAACAATAACCGACGCCCTGCCTGCCATAGTACCCACGCTGGTTACCAAAGTACTTGGAGCCAGCCTTACGCTTTACGAAAAACAGTTTGGCACCCTGAATGAGATTTTTAGCAATACCACCCTGCGCGGTAAGTTACTGAGTGCCGCGGTCGGTTTTCCAATTGAGTTTAGTACGCGTGTGGCCGACCTGATGGTAAGCATCAATAAATCTATAGGGCCTTTTGCGGGTTTGTTCTCGTTCAGGTATGTGAAGCAGACTAAGGCAACGCTTGGGTTTACCCGTTTTGAACATACTTGCGTAATGGAGCTTGATGCGGCTTTTTCTGATAAAACCTATACTTTTTATACCAAAGTATGGAAAAAATTAGAGGACGAGCAGATCCCCTTTACCTTTCATTGGGGCAAGGTAAATGAACTGTCGCCGGAGCGGATGACAGCTATGTACGGTGCAGCTGTTGATTCATGGATAGCCGCGCGCAACAAACTGCTTGATGCCGACAGTATGAGGGTTTTTACAAATCCAATTTTAGAGCAATGGGGGCTGAACAAAGTGATAGTTTAATAGCAAGCCAAAACTTACACTGCAAATATTGGTGGGGAAGAGTATGCTTTATGCTGATACTTGGCTTTACGGTCATGTTAACCCACGCCCAAACCCAGGAGCATATTATTACCGAGTTAAAAGAAGTAAATGCTAAAGTTAGCGGCACCTCCTGCAACACGGGTAAGGGGATGTTGATATCAAACAAGGCTATGAATGTTTTCCTGAACAACAAGGTAAGCTCTTATCTTTCTGATGGTACCGATCTGTCGCTCTACAAAAATTATGTGAACCTGAACACTGCCGAAGGGCGACTTTCTATCAGTCATAATTTTCACCAGCCTGTTGATTCTGATGACTATGTGCGAAGCTTTGTGGTGGTAGGTGCCCGGGTTAATATTGCCAATACCTATGCCAGCAGGTTTTCTAATAAGTATGTCAATAATCAACTGGGTTTCGTCCTTCAAAAAACCTGGATGGGCAAACCGGTTACGTATTATAACAATTGCGGCAGCCAAAAATTGGCTATGGATGCACAAAGAGCAGCGCTTTTACATAGCCTTGCAACCGAACTGAAAACCAAGGCAAATGATTATGAACAAGTACTCGATTCTGTTAAACAATCTGAAGTCCCAGGACAGAGCCTGGCATCAGCAAAAAATACCCTGCGGCGTGATTTTTATGCTGCCCTGCGATTGGAGTACCTTCAAAAGTTTTCTGAAGTGCAATCTGATCTGCTGGTGCAAAGCAATAACTTTAATCTGATCACCGATAACTGGACAACCTTTGGGGTTTATTTGCCCGTGATACCGCAAAAGTTTCAGGTAAGTACAGATCTGGCTTCCAATGTTTCGTCGCGGCACAATTATCCGTTCGAGGTTTTTATAACGCATACTCGTTTTTTTGAAAGTCCTAAAATCGGAAGGATATTTTTTACCATAAACGCCAAAGGTTTTTTGAATAATACTGTACAAAGCGGAACCCTCTATCAGGCAGATGTAAATGAAGGCTCGATTATTAACGGAGCCGAAACGGTTACCATAAATAAAGGTGATCGTTTTATTGGTAATTACCGCAACTTTTTCACCCCGGCGGTATCCGGTAAATTAGTTTACATTCCCGGTAACTCACATGTTGGGCTAAGTTTCAGAGTCGAGAAAAACTTTGGCACTTACCATGCGCTAAATTCTATACTGGGCATACCTATAGTGCTGATAGATAAAAAAGGCGCACCTGCTATTAATTTTGAATGCCAGCTATTGTTTGCCGATATGAGTAACACCATCAAAACCAACTTGCCCGGCAATAAAACCTCCATTGGTTTAACCGTGGGTATCCCTTTCAGTAAAATTGTTTATTAACGTTTACGGTATCAGCAGTTTTTGAAAAGCGGTACTATCGCCTTTAAAAATATTGAAGTCAACCTTTTGGCTGATGCCGTTAATGCGGGCCTTATCTGAGTGTTGCCAAAACTGCCAGTTGGTATGGCTGCTCACATTTAACACTGGCTGATAGTAATGGGCTATCCATAAGGTATAATCGTCGAAGTAGCCCTGCAGGTAATCCTGGTAAAAACTGATGTTGGTATAAATAAGTGGTTTTACCCCGGTCTTGTTTTCAATATAGTCAACAAACAGCGTTAGTTGTTCGCGCATTTTTTCGGGTGTGGTTTTGTAAAGCTGTTCCACATCAACCACCATAGGCAGGTCGCCTTTTTCAACTTTTACGGTTTGTAAAAAGAAGCGTGCCTGCCAAACTCCGCTTTTTTGGGGTAAAAAATAATGATATGCTCCGCAAACTATACCGGCCTTAGGTGCCTCGCGCCAGTTACGCTGAAAGTAAGGATCCATACTTAACACACCTTCGGTAGCTTTTATAAAGGCGAAGGTGATGTGCACCCCGTCATCATCCATAGCCTTAACTTTTTGCCAGTTAATTTTACCCTGGTACGATGATACATCAATACCATGAACCGTATAGCCTGAAGGGATGCGAACGTTAAAGTTTTTATAAGTACGGTAATTGGTATCCTGCCCAATATCCATGATCCAGCGCCAGGTGGCGCTAAAACTCCTCAATACATATCCATAATAAAACGGTGATAGTAGTATCAGCAGCAAACCGGCAATGGCAATTCTCCAGTAAACTTTAGCGGTTTGCTCTTTTTGCTTTTGGGCTATGGTTTTTCTTTTTACCGCGGCTTTTGGCTTAGTAGAGGCTTTGTCTTTAACAACAGCAGGAGTTTTTTTAACAGGAGGCGGCACGGTGCAAATTTACAAAATTGCCTTTATGCCGGGCAACGCATGTTATAATATATTCAGCTGATTGTTTTTGAAGTGGGCTATCTTGAGCTGAAACATCTGGGCCATTTTGCCTGCCCGCCATTTGGCCTCATCGGCTTTGGGGCCGGTAAACAGGTTGTCAATGGTTTCGGCAAACAGACCAAGCCATGTCTCAAAGTGCGAATTATCAACCGGTAATTTAGCATGCGGTGGAAAAGGTGCGCCGTTGTAAGTATATTCTTCCAGCAAAACGGTTTGCCAAAATGCATACATTTTTTGCAGGTGAGGTTCCCAATGATTGCCAAGGCGTTCACCAAAAATTGGAGACAACAGGGCATCATCAGCCACTTTGGTATAAAAGGCATCTACCAGTAGCTTAATGTCATCAAGCGTTGCTATATCGTGTTTGGGCTCCATTATTTTTATAATACAAAGGTGAAGCTTTTGATTGATAATTATTTAATGGCTAAGTAATTTTTGGGTAAAGCAGGTTTTTTCAGGAAAATTACTTTTAAAACAGGAGGCTCCTACGGAGCCGTTAAGATACCACTATACCTTCTATAAACAGGTTGCTCCTCCGGAGCAGTTTTGTCTTTGTTATTTGATTCCGGCGGCGTCACGTGTTTATGGCCCAAAAATATAAACAGGTTGCTCCTCTGGAGCTATCGTTTCTTTGTTATTTTGACTCCGGAGGAGTAGCGTGTTTATAGCTTGAAAACAAATTAACAAACGGCTCCGTAGGTGCCTCCTAATAACCACTAAAGTTAAAAGCGATTTTCCTGAGGTTTTTCCTTTATGACATTCTAAGGATAATATAATCCCTATATTTGTAAGGTAAACTTACAAGTTTACTTGATAAATATATGACAGAGCAAAAAGATATCCTGCTGGCCTCTGAACTACGTACCGTAGTAACCCGCCTTACCAAAAAAATGCGTAAAAAATCATCGACAGCTCTACAGCTATCCCTTACCGAACGGTCAACCATCGCCCTGCTTGATCAGTATGGCGAGCTGTTGCCCAATGAGCTGGCCGCGATGGAAAAAATAACCACGCAAAGCATGTCGCAAATTTTAAATAAGCTGCTGCTGATGGGGCTGATCAAAAGGCGTATATCTGAAACCGATAAGCGCAAGGCCATCATTACCTTATCAGATGAAGGGCGCACGTTGCTTTACCAAGTACGTTATGAACGTGAGGAGTGGCTGAACAGGGCGCTGGACGCCACTTGTACCGAAGAAGAAAGAGCACTGTTGAAAAAGGCCATAGGGCCATTAACCAAATTAGTTGATTTTGATTGATCCCCGGCGAATAGGGGAATGTGAATAATGAATATTAGTACATTCAACGCTTTTAAAAGTAGAAATTACCGGTTGTACTTTACCGGGCAATCCGTATCCTTAGTAGGTACATGGATGCAAAAAACAGCTGTAAGCTGGGTAGTATATGATTTAACCCATTCAGAATTTATGCTGGGCCTGTCATTATTCGCCAGTATGTTTCCATCGTTTTTGTTCTCATTTATTGGCGGCGTAGCTGCCGATAGGTATAACCGTTTTCATTTGATGATAGCTACGCAGGTGGCTTCCATGATACAGGCGGTACTGTTAACCGCTTTGGTTTTCTGGGGGCATTATGTGGTTTGGGAAATTATTGCCCTGAGCGCTGTATTAGGTCTGATCAACGCCTTTGATGTACCTGCAAGGCAATCATTGGTTTATGAGATGGTGAATAGCAAAGCCGATCTGCCTAATGCTTTAGCGCTTAACTCATCAATGGTTAACCTGTCGCGCCTGGTTGGGCCGGGTATAGCCGGACTGGTACTGGAAAAATTTGGCGATACCGTATGTTTTGGCGCCAACGCCCTGAGCTTTATCGCCGTAATTGGTTCTTTATTGATGATGCGTTTACCCAAGGCAGAATCAAAAAAACATGATAAAAACGTATTCTATGAACTAAAAGAGGGTTTTGCATATATAAACAATACCCCGTCCATCAAGTTTGTGATCATCATGCTTTCGCTCATCAGTTTAATGGTGTTGCCGTTCAGTACCATGATACCGGTGTATGCCAAGGATATTTTTAAAGGTACGGCATCAACCTTCGGAGTTATTGATAGTATAATAGGTTTGGGTGCATTCTCTGGCGCTATTTACCTGGCATCGTTAAAGCCTGGTCATGATCTGAAAAAGATATTGGCTATTAATACCCTGATATTTGGTGGTGGACTGGTCATTTTTTCGCATATGCCCAGTTACCCATTGGCGCTTGTGTTTGCTGCCATTACCGGTTTCGGGATGATGTCGCAGATCACCATCAGTAATACCCTGATCCAAACCACCGTATCACCCGAAATGCGCGGCCGGGTGATCAGCTTTTACGCTATGGCATTTTTTGGTATGCAGCCTCTTGGCGGTTTGCTGGTTGGCGCCGTTTCGCAATGGATAGGTACACCGGATACTGTTATGCTCGAAGGCGCGGTAGCCCTGCTGATCGGTATACTGCACTTCCGCTTTTTGCGCAAAAGTAAACTTAAAAAAGTCACCCAGCCAACGCTTGAGCAACAGCCCATCAATACACTCGCTTAATAAACAAACATACACCATGATAACTACACTTGATAAAAACACCGCTCTTGTACTAATTGATTTACAGTATATGGTAGTACAGCTACCGCTGGTTCACCCGGTGGCACCGGTACTTGAAAACTCGGCCAAATTGCTTGCCGCTTTTCGTAAGGCTCAATTGCCGGTAGTGATCGTAAATGTGAACCCTATAGATTCAGCAGCTTCTAAGACTCGTAAAGACGCGCAGAGACATTCGGCCGGTGGTGCTTTGCCTGATAACGCGCTTGATATTGTTCCGGAAATAAAAGTGTTGGATGAGGATATCCGTATCACCAAAGAGACCTGGAACGCGTTTTATAACACCCAACTGCATGCTGAGTTGCAGAAAAAAGGTATTACAGGTATTGTACTGGCCGGTATTGCTACCGCTATAGGGGTTGAGGGTACAGCACGCGGAGCTAATGAGTTGGGTTACAATATTGCCTTTGCCAGCGACGCCATGACCGATTTGGTTGAGGATACGCATGTAAACGCTTTCAAATATATTTTCCCGCGTTTGGGCGAAGTAGGTACTACCGATGAGATCATTGAAAAGTTAGGTAGGTAAAAAACATCAACTGTAAAAATAGAAGTTATCCAATGGCCGGCTCAGGTTAAATTAACCCTAAAGGCGGATTGGATGGATCAGTAATATCTATTCGGCTAAAGCCTTAATGGTTTTTATTTTAAACCCGTTGACTAAAGTCAACGGCAATGATAATGTAAGGTGTTTTGAATATTTTCATTCATTGCCGTCCCATTTATGGGGTGGATAAAGATATCAGAGCAGGGGCTTTAGCCTAAACTCCCCAACAATATCAATATAAGCAGAGTATAAATCAAAAAGCTCCCGTGTGCATGCGGGAGCTTTTTAATTAAGCGGATTTTTAAAGATTACAGCGTGGCCATATCAATCACAAAACGGTAACGAACATCGCCTTTCAGCATGCGTTCGTATGAAGCGGTGATGTCTTTAATGTCGATAACTTCGATATCCGAAACGATATTGTGCTCAGCGCAGAAATCAAGCATTTCCTGAGTTTCGGGAATACCTCCGATACCTGATCCAGCCATGCTTTTACGACCGGCCAAAAGTGAAAACGGCTGAATAGAATACGGCTCAGAAGGTACGCCAACGCCGATAAGCGTTCCGTTTGTTTTTAACAGTGACAAATACATATTCATGTCATGCTCAGCAGATACGGTATCCAGGATAAAATCAAATGAACCTTTAACGGCAGCAACTTGTTCAGGATCTGATGTAACTACAAAGTGATGAGCACCTAAAGCTTTAGCAGCTTCTTCTTTTGAGGCAGATGTACTTAATACAGTAACATCAGCTCCGAAGGCAACACCAAATTTTACGCCCATGTGGCCTAAACCACCCAAGCCTAAAACCGCCAGTTTATGACCTTTGCCTACTTTCCAGTGGCGTAACGGTGAGTAAGTGGTAATACCCGCGCAAAGTAGTGGGGCTGTAGCAGCAAGCGGCAGTTTGTCAGAAACATGCAGCACAAACTCTTCACGAACTACAATGCTGTTTGAGTAACCACCATAAGTTGGGTTACCGCTTCTGTCGTTATTGTTGTAAGTTTGGGTGTTACCTTCCAGGCAGTATTGCTCTAAGCCATCTTTACAGTTCTCGCAAACCTGGCATGAATCCACCATACAGCCAACACCAGCCAGATCATCAACTTTGAATTTCTTCACGTGGTCACCAACCTTAACTACTTTACCAACAATTTCGTGGCCCGGTATCATAGGGAATATACCTGGGAACCAGTCATTCTTGATCTGGTGCAGATCTGAATGGCAAACACCGCAGAATAATATTTCTATTTGAACATCGTGTGGTCCAACTTCCCGGCGTTCAAAATCCCAGGGAGCTAAGTCAGTTTCAGCAGTTTGCGCTGCGTATCCTTTTGCTTGTATCATATGTTGTTGTTGTTTATGTTTACTTAGCAAAGTTATGTAGGATAGCCTAAGTGGCAATTATACGTTTCAAAGCAATAATTATACTTTTCAAAGAGCTTTGCGTAAAGCCATAGGCGTAAGGCCTGTATGTTTTTTAAAGAAGTTATTAAAATACGAAGAATAATCGAAACCAAGGCTGACAGCAATTTCGGCTACGCTCCAGTTGGTATGAGTTAGCAATGATTTTGCCTCGGCAAGTATCCGTTCATTAATGTGTGTTGTGGTTGAGCGTCCGGTTATTTCACTAACGGCAGCGTTAAGGTGATTTACGTGCACAGCCAGCTTGTCAGCATAGTCACTGGCTTTTTTGAGGACAAGAGAATACTGAGCAGAATCAACCGGGAATTGTTTTTCGAGCAGGGCCAAAAATAACTTAGTAATGCGCGATGCCGCGTTTTGAGGTGTAAAATAAGCTACCGTAGGGTGCATTTTAATAGCCTCATGTATAATGAGGTTCAGGTGGTTACGGATAAGTTCATATTTGTAAAGGTACTCGCTGTCAAGCTCTTGATGCATACGTTTAAAAAGGCCGTATATGTAATCAGTTTGATTATCGTTCAGGAAATGAACCGGGTCGCCGCCTGCCTTGAACAGGGTTGATTCTTCCAGGCTTTCCATGCGACTGCCTGAGTGCAAAAACTTGTCGGTAAATACGCAAAAATAGCCTTTAGCACCGGCATGGTCGCCTTCCCAGGAGTACGGAACCATTGGGTTGGTGAATACCAGCGCAGGTTTATCAATATGGATTCCCCTGTTTGCGTAAAGCAGCTGACTGCTGCCTGTTGTGGTTAAAGTGATTTTGTAAAAATCGCGGCGGTTATAGGAAGCCAGGCAACAGTTACCCTCACTGCTAGGTGCTACTCTGAATTGGGTTTGTTCGGTTTTTAAGTTGTCTAAATAATCGTTATTGATCTCTGTTTTTTTTGTGGCTTCCATTTTTCAAAGTTAAACATTTCAAAGGGAGGGGTGTGAAAAATGTGGGTGATTTTAAGTTAAAAATGGTCTTTTTTTATGCAAAAATGAGGTGTTTTAACTCGTTTTGAGCCAGAAACAGACTTAAATTGAGTGCTTTTTAGTTGTATATAAATTGAATCTTAAATAAATAGGTCTACCGGAATAAATACTACGTATTGGAATTTTGCCGGGAGTTTTGATCGTAAATATATTGACCTGGTTTTCCGAAAAATTACACTCGGCTGACTTTTTATCCAAACCGGTAAAAAGATTATTTTTCAAAACACTTGCATTTTGTGTACCATACCTGTTACATTAGAGAAATTATAAACCCAAATGCAGAAACATATCCTAATTGTTTATCTATTGGTTGCCTGTAGCGTAGCCGGCATCCTGATCAAATCTTTTGTTAAAAACAGGTATTTTAAAAAAGGTTAACGATTTCTATCCCTTAGGGCTTCACGGTCCTAAGGGGCAGAGCCCATGTATTTATCTATAAATTCTATTTTCGGTACAATAAGTGCCTGGTTATAAGTGCCCCTGCCGCAAAGGCTTCTTCACCGGTTTACACAACCAAAAGTTAACACGCTTTTTATATTTTTCTGACTATACACCACGCTAAAAATTGTACTTTTGAGCATCTTTTCGTTGATAACTTGATTTTGCACTTAACTACAAAACCCCAGGTGTATGGATATCATTCATAATACATATATAGGAACAAAACAAAAAGCCCTTGCCATTAATCTCGATCCTAAAATTTACGGTTCATTTGCCGAAATTGGAGCAGGTCAGGATGTTGCCGCCAACTTCTTTAAGGCCGGCGCGTCATCGGGCACCATAGCTAAAACCATGTCGGCTTATGACATGACCTTTTCCGACGCTATATATGGCGCGCAGCAGGTAAAGCGGTATGTGAGCGAGCAACGTTTAATGTCAATGTTGGAGCATGAGTACGGCCTGATCATTGAAAGGCTGGCCCAGCTCAGAGGTGATACTTCTACTTTCTTCGCGTTTTCGGCTACGTTTTCGGCACTTAACTACCATAAAACCAATGAAGGTCATGGCTGGATGGGCGTACGCTTTCAACTGGAACCCAATGGTGTATACCATGATGTGGTTATACACGTAAAGCTGCTGGATAATGATAATAACCTGCAGCAACAGGCGGTGGGTATATTGGGTGTAAACCTGATGTATGCCTGCTTTTATTATAATGAGGTGCCGCCGGTATTTTTGCTTTCGCTGATGGATAACCTGTCAAGAGATCGTATCCAGATAGATATGATCAGGTTTGAAGGCCCTCACTTTGAAAAGGTTGATAACCGTTTAATGAGCCTTCACCTGGTGAAATACGGTTTTTCAGACGCTGCCTTATTTGGTCCGCATGGTCAGGCCATGCAGCCATCAGAGGTATTGTACAAAAAACATATTGTGGTTATCCGCGGTCGTTTTCGCCCTTTGATCAACGTACATGTGGATATGCTCAACAACGGTGTTAAGCAGTTTTTGCAGGAACCCGATGTTGATAAGGATAATGTAGAGGTAATTACCGAGCTTACCCTGCAAGCCCTCAAAGAGCGTAATGCCGACCCTGCCGCCGATATTGATGAAAAAGATTTTCTTGACCGGGTAGATATTCTTTGTTCGCTGGGGCAAACAGTATTGATATCTAACTTTCATGAGTATTATAAGCTGGTGGCCTACTTGTCAAAAATTACCAAGCTAAAGCTGGGTGTGGTTTTAGGTTACCCCAACCTGGAGTACATCTTTTCGGAAGAACATTATAAAGACCTTCCCGGCGGTATCCTGGAGTCTTTTGCTACCTTGTTTAGCCGTAAGGTAAAGCTGTTTATCTATCCAACCCTGCGCGACGAGGTAATTTTAAATTGCCTGCGTTTTTACCCGCCGCCGCACCTGATAGATCTGTACCGTTACCTGATCACCAATAACAAAATTGAGGATATCAGGCATTATAAAGAAGGCAACCTTAATGTTGATACCGATAATGTGCTGCAACTGATCAAGCATGGGGCCGATGGCTGGGAAGAATATGTACCGCCTGAAGTGGCTGCCATTATTAAAGAAAGAAAACTGTTTGGCTATTATCACCGCGATGATACCGCCAAAGAATCCCTTGATATTAAGAGCAGCGATCTGGAAACGCTGTAAAAGCTTTACCCGGCCCTCTCCTTTGGAGAGGGCTTTTTTGTATACAGCAAGGACGAAATGGTGAAATTTTAGTCAGGTAACGAAGACTCACCCGCCCTTTGCTACGCTCGGGCACCCTCTCTTCGACTTCGCCGTAAAGAGGGTTGGGAAGCAATAATTTTGTCATTGTTCGCGATTGCTTCGTCGTTCCTTCTCGCAATGACAAAATTTTTCCAAACTCCCTCTTTCCGCCGCAGGCGAAGAGAGGGATGGCAAGCGTAGCGATGCCAGGGTGAGTAGATTCTTGGACAATTCATAGTTCTGTGCGAGCATAGGGGATTTTTATTATATTTATTGATGCCATCTATTATAGATCTGTGTCGTGAACTGCGGCAACGAGCAACACCTGCCGAGAAAATTTTATGGGAGCATTTGAGAAACAGAGGCCTTTTTAAAAAGAAATTTTTAAGGCAATATCCAATATGCGTTAAATCAACTTTTAATAAAAATTTATATTACATACCTGATTTTTACTGTCACGAAGCTAAATTAATAGTTGAAGCTGATGGTCCTGTGCATAACTTCAAAATGGAATACGACAAGAATAGAGATGAAGTATTATCAGCTCTGAACCTTACCATACTCAGGTTTAAAAATGAAGAGATACTGGATGATATAGATTTGGTGTTAAATAAGATAAAGGAAAGATTGTAGGCTCTGCGCAGAAGACTCACCCGCCCGTTGCTACGCTCGGGCACCCTCTCTTCGGCTTCGCCGTGAAGAGGGTTGGGAAAGAGATACCAGCTTATTATGTCCACCATCCAAACTCCCTCTTTCCGCCACAGGCGAAGAGAGGGATGGCAAGCGCAGCGATGCCAGGGTGAGTCGTTACGCCTGCAAAAAATCTGCACATCTAAAATTCGCACACCCCCACATCTAAAATCTATTCCCTATATTTACCGCCAATAAAGTTCTTTACTTTTTTTCAGCAATGAGGTTTCCCGGTGTAACAAACCGGGGATTAAAAAGGAACCGTGTGTAAATCACGGGCTGTCGCGCAACTGTAAGTAACGCAACAAGTTGTTTGCCATTAACAAGGTCCATTATTCTAAACCAAAACAGAATGAGAAGGACGGCAACAATGTTACAAGCCAGGATACTTGCCCTATTGTATAAAAGACAATGCTTTCGCGTTTTGAAGCAGTAGTCAAAGAAAAAGGATAACTCACGGGTACTACTTGTCTGTTTGTTATGCTTTTGCCTTTTATTACCATTTCCCGAAAGCATACCGAAAACCGTAAGGAGCATTAATTCAATTTAATGTTTAACCAAAAAAGTTTTATGCGTATGCTCAAAAACAACCTCGGGTACCCTCGTGTGGGTGCCTACCGTGAACTCAAAAAGGCCAATGAACAGTACTGGGCGGGCAAAATTACCCGCGATGAGCTGTTTGCTGTGGCCCGCAAAATCCGTATTGACAACTGGCAAACCCAGGCCAATGCCGGTATTGATCTGATCCCCTGTAATGATTTTAGTTATTATGATCAGGTGCTGGATATGTCATTACTGCTTGGTGTTATTCCCGAGCGTTACAGTCCGGTGTTAACTCAAAACAAGGCCAATAATGAAATTGACCTGTATTTTGCTATGGCGCGCGGCTATCAAAAAGATGGCCTGGATGTTACCGCTATGGAAATGACCAAATGGTTTGATACCAACTACCACTACATTGTGCCGGAGTTTGTACAAAACCAGCAGTTTAAGCTATTTTCCGAAAAAATATTTGAAGAGTTTAACCTGGCCAAACAACACTTAAGCAATACACCAAAACCTGTGCTGATAGGCCCGGTAAGCTACCTGCTACTGGGTAAAGAGAAACAAACAGGTTTCAACAAGATCGATCTGATCAAAAAACTGGTGCCGGTTTATGTGGAGATATTGAACAGGCTAAAAGGTTATGGAGCAGAATGGGTACAGATAGATGAACCATTCCTGGCGCTTGACCTCAATCAACAGGAAAAAGAAGCCTATGTATATGCCTACAAAGAGATCAGTAAAAACTGTCCGGGCATTAAACTGCTGCTTACTACTTATTTTGAAAGCCTGCAAGCCAATACCCAGCTGGCTGTGAATCTGCCGGTAAGCGCCCTGCATATCGACCTGGTACGCGCGCCGCAACAGTTGGATGAAGTGCTGGAGCTATTGCCTATCAGCTTAAGTCTGTCATTAGGTGTGGTGGATGGCCGCAACATCTGGAAAAACGATTATATCAAATCCATATCGCACCTGAAAAAGGCCATTGCAGCGCTTGGGGAGGATAGGGTGATGATTGCGCCGAGCTGCTCATTATTGCATACCCCTTTTGATCTTGATCTGGAAACCGACATCAACCCCGAGATCAAAAACTGGATGGCCTTTGCTAAACAAAAGCTGAACGAGGTTAACCAATTGGCTTACATTATTAATGGTGATAATGCTTTACTTCAGGCCAACCTGCAGGCTATATCAAGCCGTAACCTGTCAAAACTCATTCACAAGCAGGAAATAAAACAACGTACGGCTGCCATTACCGATGCTGATGCCAGGCGCGTGAGCGCTTTTGCCACTCGTCAAAAAATTCAGCAGCAACGCTTTCAGTTACCCCTGTACCCTACAACTACCATAGGATCATTCCCGCAAACAGATGATATACGCTTGCTAAGGTCACGCCTGAAAAAAGGTGAGTTAAGCCCGGCCCAATATGACGAACAGATTGAGAAAGCCACTATTGATGCCATTCGCTGGCAGGAAGAGATTGGCCTGGATGTGCTGGTACATGGCGAATTTGAACGTAACGACATGGTGGAATACTTTGGCGAACGTTTGGATGGTTTCCTGTTCACTAAAAACGGCTGGGTGCAAAGCTATGGCAGCCGCTGTGTTAAACCACCTGTAATTTATGGCGATGTAAGTCGCCCGGCAGATATGACGGTACGTTGGAGCGCCTTTGCTCAGGCTAATACGGATAGGCTGATGAAAGGTATGCTTACCGGCCCGGTAACTATATTGCAATGGTCATTTGTGCGCGATGATCAGCCCCGGTCAGAAACTACCTATCAGATAGCCCTTGCCATCCGCGATGAGGTGGTGGCGTTGGAGCAGGCTGGTATCAAGGTGATACAGATTGATGAACCCGCCATACGCGAGGGTTTGCCGTTGCGCAAAAGCGATTGGCAGGCATACCTGAACTGGGCGGTGCGGGCCTTCAGGATATCGGCCAGTGGCGTGCGCGACGAAACGCAGATACATACCCACATGTGTTACAGTGAATTTAATGATATTATTGGCAACATTGCCGATATGGATGCCGATGTGATCACGATTGAAACTTCACGATCACAAATGGAGCTGCTGGCGGCCTTTGCCAATTTTAAATATCCCAACGAAATTGGCCCTGGTGTTTATGATATCCACTCGCCGCGGGTACCAACCGTTGATGAAATGGTGAGCCTGATTGAAAAAGCTTCTGCCCTGTTGCCGGCGGGTAATTTATGGGTTAATCCCGACTGTGGTTTAAAGACCCGGAAATGGCCCGAAACCCAAATCGCGTTGATAAATATGGTGAGCGCAGCGAAACAACTTCGTCAGTTAGTTGTAGAAACAACAGTTTCGTGATGGGTAAAACAGGCAATTTCCGTATAATTGCCTGTTTTTTGTAGAATTTTAGTATTTATGAGATTAAAGAGTAGCGCAGTTATAACGGGTGTTGGTGGTTATGTTCCAGATAGTATCCTGAGTAACAGTGATTTAGAGAAGATGGTTGACACTAACAGTGAATGGATAGTATCAAGAACCGGAATTAAGGAAAGAAGAATTTTAACCGATAAATCGCTCGCTACATCTGACATGGCTACTTTTGCCATAAAAAATTTACTCGAGAGTTCTAAAGTTTCTGCAGAGGAAATTGACTGCGTAATTATCGCTACCTCAACCCCCGATCATTTACTGTTATCAACCGCCAGCATTGTTTGTGATAAGGCCGGTTTAAGCAACGCCTGGGCAACTGATGTTAATGCTGCCTGCAGTGGTTTTTTATATGCCTTTACTATGGGCGCCAGCTTAATTGAAGGCGGCCGTTATAAAAAGGTTATTGTTGTTGGTGCCGATCAAAACAGCGCTATCATTAACTATAAGGATCGTAACACCTGTATACTTTTTGGCGATGGAGCCGGAGCCGTGTTAATTGAACCAGGTGCCGATGGCGAAGGCTTGATTGACAGCGTTTTCAGAACTGAAGGTAAAGGCCGCGAGCATCTGTTGGTTCCGGCAGGCGGATCTAAAATTCCTGCTACACCCGAAAGTGTTGCTGATAATAAGCATTTTATTCATCAGGATGGACGAGTGGTTTTTAAAGCCGCTATTAACGGAATGACAGATACTTGCAAAGCTATACTGGAGCGTAACGATTTGACCATTAATGATATTGACTGGCTGATACCGCACCAGGCCAATTACCGCATAATACATTCTGTAGGCGACCATTTAGGTTTGCCAGCCGAGCGCGTAAAAATAAATATCGACCGTTACGGCAACACCACTGCCGCCACCATACCACTTTGCCTTTGGGACTTTAAAAACGACTTTAAAGAAAACGACAACATGATACTAACCGCCTTCGGAGCCGGTTTTTCATGGGGCGCCACCCTGCTGAAATGGGGCAAGCTGAGAGGGTAATAACACAAAAATATATTATTTATATCGCACGTCATTGCGAACGAAGTAAGAGTCTCACCCAACCCTCTCCAAAGGAGAGGGCTCATTAAATAATTTGTCATTCTGAGCGATAGCGAAGAATCTATTCTTGAACTTACATGCTGATGAGCAGATCCTTCGCCATCGTTCAGGATGGCAGGTTTAAGTTATCTATTATCTAAAATCATGACCACAGAAGAAAGAATAAAAGCATCCGAAACACGGATATTTAAAACCGTATTCCCTAATAATACCAATCATTACGACACGCTGTTCGGCGGATCGGCTATGGCCATGATGGATGAGGTGGCATTTATTGCTGCTACCCGTTTTACCCGTAAACGAATGGTAACGGTATCATCAGACAAGATCGACTTTAAAAAGTCTATCCCCGCAGGTACAATTATTGAGTTGATCGGTACGGTATCGCACATTGGTAATACCAGTTTAAAGGTGCAGGTTGAAATTTATATTGAAGAGATGTACTCCTTTGTGCGCGAAAAGGCCATCACCGGTACATTCACCTTTGTCGCCATTGATGAGCACAAGCACCCGATAGGGGTTTTATAGCTGAATGCTCAAAGCAAGAGGCTAAAAGCGAAAAGCTTTTTATATAAAACAAACAAAGCCGGGCATGCCCGGCTTTGTTTGTTTTTAGTACTTTTCGTCAATTTACTTCAGCATAAAGTTAAATCCAACATTTAAACTTCCGCGACTATTGCGGATGGCTGATCCGGAATACTCATTTCCTAAATCTGAAATGCCACCCTGTCCTTCATATTCAAGGTTAAGTTTTACCTTGTCAGATAATGGGATCTTGACCCCAATTCCCAATGCGATTCCAAAATCTGTACTTTTAAAAAAAGGCTTTAAACTATTGTTAAAGGCGGTTTCATTGGCATCAGTTAAAAAACCTGCATAAGGGCCAAAATTTAAATACCAATTGCGTGTTTTACCGAAGTGCCAGTTTGCCATTACCGGAACAGTTAAATAGTTTAAATGGTAGTTGGTGAGGGTGGCTACTCCATTCTTTTCAATGAAGACACCACTGTTCCAACCTTTCTGGTCATAAATGAATTTCCCTTTAATACTCCATCTGTTTGAGAAATAAAGATCGGCAGCAAGTCCAAAATTGAAACCGGTACGATACGAGGAATTTCCGTAACCATCGTTGAATACGGTAGAAGAGTTAAGGCCGGTATTGATACCCAGTTCAACATCACCTTTTTGCTGTTGTGCAAATGATGCAGAATAAACTCCAAGAACAATAATAATTGTAGTAAAGATTTTTTTCATATAGTGATTTGGTTCAGGCGGCAAAGGAAATACTTTTTCAGCTAAAAGCGGAAGGCTAAAAGCAAAAAGTTCAAAAATAACTTACGTTTTGTTTATTGGTTGGGGTTAGCTTTCGGCTTCTGCCTTAGTGCAAACCCTTACGTTTCAGCAGGCCGCCGGTAGTATCATCAATACTTTGCTGCACAATGAATGCCTTAGGATCAATACCCAGGATAGTTTGTTTAAGCGAGGGAATCTCCAAACGGGTAGCCACCGTAAAAACAATATCCCGCGGATCATTAATATGTCCATCTTTTCCGTAACCGCTTTTGCCCTGGTAAATGGTAACACCTCGGCCCAAGGTTTCGGTAATGGCCTTGCGGATAGCCTCGCTGTGCGTTGATATCACTGTAATACCCGAATACTGCTCAATACCATTCAAAATAAAATCGATCATTTTGGCAGCAGCCATATAGGTAAGTATAGAGTACATGGCCGGTTCAACACCCAAAAAGAACGCTGCCAGACTAAATATCAATACGTTCAGGATCAGGATAAAATCGCTTACTTTGAGTATCTGTGTTTTTTTGCTTACGAGAACGGCGGCAATTTCGGTACCGTCAATAACAGCGCCGCCGCGCATGGCCAAACCGCTGCCCGTACCGATAAACACGCCGCCGAAAACGGCGGTCAGCAATTTGTCATGCGTAACATCCGGAAACTTGATGATCACCAAACTTACCGCCAGCAGGAAAATAGCGATAGTACTTTTTATAGCAAACTGCAGCCCCAGCTTTTTATAACCCAGCCAAAGGAACGGCACATTGATAACAAATATTAAAATGGAGATAGATAGGTTGCTGATATCAGAAACCAGCATGGCTATACCGGTGGCACCGCCGTCAATAAAATGGCTTGACAGCAAAAAACCCTTCAGCCCGAACCCGGCTGATAGTATCCCAAGCCCGATAGTTATTGCATCCTTGATGGTTTTGATAACGTTCATCCCCAAATATAACAGATTAGGGCTAAAATGGGGAATAGAAAGGAGGTTTGTGACTAATAAACCTCTATTAACGTCATGCCGAACTTGTTTCGGCATGACGTTAAGTGTGAATCTTATCTCACCACCACCTGCGCCGTATTCCGGCTGATCTGTTCTAACAGTACAGTTTTGCCGGCTACCAACTCTTTAACTGCACCATCCGCATGGTGCCTGATGGTAATGAGTGATAGGCCTGTATTGTATTTTACTTTAAAATCCTGCTGCAAGGTCTGTAATAGTTTTTCAAAACGTTCCTCATAAAAATCGAAACAAACCGAAAAGCTCAGGGCCGATGTTTGCATCACGTTTATTTTTACCTGGTTCTGGGCAAACAGTTTAAAAATATCGCTCAGGTGGTTTTCGGTAATAAAGGAATAATCTTTAGATGATACCGAAAGCAACACCTGGTTCTGTTTCATGATGATCACCGGCTTTTCAAAACGGTTTACACCATTTTCCTTAATAACGGTGCCGCTGGCCGATGGATCGGTAAAGGGCTTAACCAGCAGCGGAATATGGGTATTTTGCAGCGGCTTAATAGTTTTGGGGTGGATAACGCTGGCTCCATAGTACGTCATCTCGATGGCTTCTGAGTAGGATAGCTCATCAAACTTTACGGTATCGGCAAAAAGCTTAGGGTCGGCGTTGAGTATGCCGGGTACATCTTTCCAGGTAGTAACCGATTCGGCGCCCAAGCAGGCCGCGAATATCGAGGCGGTATAATCAGACCCCTCGCGACCAAGCGTGGTGGTGAAATTTTCTGAGGTACCTCCCAAAAAGCCCTGTGTTACTACAACACCTTTTTCAAGCAGGAGAGGAATGCCTTTGCTGATGCTATCGCGTGTTTTATCCCATTGCACCACGCCCTCGCGGTAGGTATTATCGGTATGGATATAGCCGCGCACATCAAGCCATTGGTTGGTTACACCTTCTTTAGCCAGATAGGCGCTCACAATGCGGCTTGATACCAGTTCGCCGATAGATACCAGCTGATCGTAAATAAAATCGTAATCATCATGCGGTTCATCCTCAATCATCCAGTCAATTTCCACAAAGGTGTTGGCTATATCATCAAAAACCGGGTGCTTGGGATCAAAAAGTTCTTCCAAAATATCAAAATGGTACTGTTTAATACCATCATAAATAAGGTGCATATTGTCGGTCTGGTCAACATAGGCACGGGTGAGGGTTTCCAGCGCATTGGTGGTTTTGCCCATTGCCGATACCACGATAAGCAGTTGATTGCCGGTATATTTTTTAACAACACTGGCCAGGTTAATGATACCACTGGCATCCTTAACAGATGCGCCTCCGAATTTAAAAACAAACATTTATTTAATGTATTTGGCCACAACCGTATTAGGCCGCAGTAATGATTTTATAGGTGAATAGGGGATAACCAGCGTTGTAATGCCAGCCGCGTAAGGCTTAATTTCGTACTGGTTATATACAAATTTAAGGCCTGTTGGCGTAACCGAAAAATTATCATTCAGGGCGAATTTATTATCCTTGAAAAAGTAATCTCTGGCCAGCGATGCCGTATCGTTCAGCTTTTCAGATTTTCTGAATAATTTTTCGGCAATGGCTTTTAGCTGGTCGTGGTAATCAGGTTTAAACAGATCATCAAGCCTGATATTTTTGTTGGCCTTGGTATCCCAGTTAATAAAAAACGTTGCCGACGACCCATGCGCCCCACCCTGAAAAGTATAACCACCCACACCAAGCGCAGTAAGGCTCGAATCCTGAAACAAAACGGTAGCATACAGATCCAGATCAAAATACATGGCCGACCGCGGATCGGTCTTTTTAAAATCAGTGTATGATTTTAAAAAGTTTTTGGTCATGAGTTCAATACTGGTATCACGCCTGCCATCCATAGCAAACAGGCTGGTAAGGTTGCGCACTACCGAGTCATTCAGCTTTTGCTGACCGGTAAAAACCGGGTATTTTATTTTAACCACGGTACAACCGCTATCAGGTTTATTGCCGCAGTCGGCCGCGCGTTCATGCACACTTTTATAGGTATATGCCAGCGTATCGTGTTCAGTCGTAGCTTCAGCGGCCTTTTTAGGTACGCCCCATTGGCATGATGCAACTGTAAAACTTAAAGCAATAAAACAGATGAGGTAGGTGGTTTTCATAGTTTTAATAATTTAAAAGCTGTTCTTTTGACAATGATGCGTTAAGCCATCCCGGCTCAATATTAGCTTCGTATTTTTTATAAAAGTTAAGGGCGGGCTCGTTCCAGTCCAATACCTGCCATACCATGCCGCTGTAACCCAGTTCCCGGGCTTCGGCAATAAGTTGATTAAACAGCAGTTTACCCAGGCCCTTGCCACGGTGCTCTTCGGTAACAATCAGGTCTTCCAGGTACAGGCGGCAGCCTTTCCAGGTAGAGTAGCGGACGTAATAGATAGCAAAGCCGGCAATTTGCCCGTCAATCTCGGCAACAAAGGCTTTCCAAACAGGCTTAGGGCCAAAGCCCGCATCCTCAAAGGCCTCAAGGGTAACGGTTACTTCTTCGGGAGCCTTTTCATAAAGTGCAAGCTCATGCACCAGTTCCATTAAACGCGGGCAATCTTCCCGGCGGGCAATTCTTATATTAATGTTCATTAGTTCAGTTGTTCTCATTAGTTCATTGGGCCTTGCAGCGGTATTTTTTAAATTCTAAACTCTAAAAAATAAATCCTAAATCGGGGATAATAAATTCTAAAAACTAAGTTCTAAATTCTAATTAAATCCGAAATCAATCCCCGCACCCCGCACCGGCAACCCCGCTCCTCAACTCAATTATTTTTCCAGTGCTTAATAACCCTGCTGCCAAATATGGTACTGCCTACGCGTACCATGTTGCTGCCTTGCTCAATAGCCAGTTTATAATCCGACGACATACCCATCGACAGGGTATCAAAAGTATCTATCTTCCGGAAATAGCTTTGCTTAATGCCATCAAAAAATGTCTTTAGTTCGTAATATTCTTCTTTGATCTGCTTTTCGTTGTCGGTATTGGTGGCAATACCCATCAATCCGCGGATGTGCACATTTTTAAACATCACAAACTCGTCTGACCGCAGCAGTTCAATAGCCTCGTCAAAGCCGAGACCAAACTTCGTTTCCTCGTCGGCAATATAAATCTGCAGCAGACAGTCAATTACCCTACCGGATTTTTCAGCATGTTTGTTGATCTCGTGCAGTAGTTTAAGGCTATCTACAGATTGTATCATGCTCACAAAAGGAGCAATATATTTTACCTTGTTGGTTTGCAGGTGCCCTATCAGGTGCCACTCAATATCCTTAGGCAGCTGCTCATATTTCTCCACCATTTCCTGCACAGTATTCTCGCCAAAAAGGCGCTGTCCGGCATCATAGGCCTCCTGCAGGTCGGCTGCCGGTTTTGTTTTTGATACTGCCAGCAGGGTTACTCCCGGGCCTGTTTGTACTTTTAAACTCTTGATATTGTCTGCAATGCTCATTTATGCGTAAATTTGTATTGTAAAAGGAGCCTCACCTAAATCCTCTCCAAAGGAGAGGACTTTAAAATAGCTATTTTTGAACCCTCTCTTTTGGAGAGGGCTGGGAGAGGCTCGTTTGCCTATTTAATTAGCCGCTAAATTACAGAATGCATAAATATTTAATCTTGTTTTTTTCAGTAACACTTTTTTGGTGTTCTTGTAAAAGCGATACGGTGCCGGGCGACATTATCCAGCCTAAAACGATGGCCGGTTTACTGACCGAGATACACCTGATAGATGGCCGGCTGGCCAACACCAGTCAGGTACCCGATACCATTTATAAATACGGCATGGGCAACTACCTGGCCGCGTTTGAACGATTCCATACCGATTCGGCCGCTTTCAGGAAAAGTATGAATTACTATTCAACCGAGCCCGAAAAAATATCAGCCATATATGATGATGTGGATAACCGCATTAAGGCCCTTTCAGATTCTATTAACCTGATACAGGCTAAAGAACGGAAGGCCATCATGAAAGCCGATTCGATCAAAGCCGTTCACGTGGCCGACTCACTGAAAAAAGCACAACAGAAACCTGCCGCCATCCGGAAGGCAGATTCATTAAAAAAAGTGCAGGAAACAAAAGCCCAGCAAAGGGTTGATTCTTTAAAAAAGTTAAAAAAACAAAAACGTTCTAATGCTTTACCCAAAAAATAGTGTTGATAAGCTGGGGTTTACCGAGGTAAAAGAAT
>NZ_JBCECK010000036.1:4478-42130 GCF_039207105.1 Mucilaginibacter sp. | reverse complement strand
CACCAACAGCTTATGCTAAACAGCGCATCAATCATTTCACTCAAATTCCGAATGAGAAGCTGGCAGTGGTATATGAAGGCCCAAAAACATTAACTGATAATAAAAGTAACAGCAACGAAGCCCAGCTTTTAAATTCTTTGATGCTAAAACCATCCAATTATATACTGCATGTTGGCTCTATGTTCAAGCGAAAAAACATACCTGCCCTGGTTGAGGCTTTTGCTAAAATAAAAAAACAGGGATATCCTGAGCTTAAGTTGGTATTGGCGGGCCCAAAACCAACAGTTAAAACCGATAACGACTATAATCTGATTTTAAATACGATTAAACAGACCCACGTTGAGCAGGATGTAATTTTCACCGGATACTTATCTAACGAGGCATTAAGCAGCCTTTATAAAAACGCCTTAATGTATGTTTTCCCCTCACTGAATGAAGGCTTTGGAATACCGGTAATGGAGGCTTTTCATCATGACCTGCCAGTTATAGTTGCTGATAATTCCTGCCTGCCTGAAGTTGGAGGCGATGCTGTGCTAACTTTTGATCCTTTTCAGCAAGATGACCTTTATCAGAAGATGGTGTTATTATTAAATGACGCCGATTTACAAAAAACAATGATAGCTAAAGGGAGACAGCGTCTGAAGAACTTTTCATGGGAGAAGACAGCTACTGAGCTGGTAGCCTTATTTAAGATAGCCAAAGAAAAGCGTTAATAATTGGGGAGCCGACGAGGGGTATTTACTTTGAAAAAACCTCAACATGCTCATCTGTTACTTTCTCCCAGTTAAACTCACCCAATGCACGAGCCTGGGCTTTTTTTGCCAATACTAACATTTGATCGTGATTAGCTTCACAAAAATTAATTTCCTGGGTTAAAGATTCGATATTACCTTTTTTGAATTTACGAGCTGTATCCTGTACGGCGTATTCATTCTCTTCAATATCACTCACAATCAATGGCACGTTAAGGCCCATTACGGTAAGTACAACAGGTGAAAGCCCTTCTACATCTGAAGGCTGGATATAGCAATAAGCATTTGACATTAATGTATTAACATCATTGCCATAGATATAACCGGGAAATAGAACATTGGGACCGGCCATATCCTGCACCTGCTTTTCATAAGGTGAGGGGTTAGGAGAACCGCCAATGAGTACAAGCTTTTTATCAGAATTGGAATTATTGAACGCAGGTATAAGGTAATGCAGACCTTTATCTGGAATAAACCTGCCTACAAATAAATAATAATTGCCTTTTTGAATACCAAGCTGATCAAATATTTGCTCATTCCCGGCCACAACTTCCACCTCGCTTCCAAACGGAATAAACTTATAAGTTTTCTTGAATTTGTCCTCAAAAAGTTTCTTGGCAATAACGTTATCAAATATTACCTCGTTAGGAAAGTGAGCGGTGATATAGGCAGATAGTTTCAGGTACAGTTTGCCATACCATGGCCATTTATCGCGTTTCCAATCAACGCCATCCTGGCTTATAAAAACTTTTTTTCCGAATAATCTGAGCGGGAGCGCCCATATGCTGTTACCACCATTTTGTATATGTACAATATCGGCAGTATTATTTATAATAATATCAAAGGTACTCCTGAAAGAGTGCCATAGTGTATCAAATCCTTTAATTTTAGTGGTTTTAATCGTTTTAACTTTAACCCCTTTAAAGTCTTTAACATCTACAAACACATCAGGATATCTGCGGTTATAAGCAACAACGCTATGCCCCCTTTTTACAAGCCTCGGAAATAACTCCATAGCAAACTTATCGGCACCGGCGGCACCTTTTGAAGGAGGAATTGATCTGAAACCAAAAGCGGCTATTCGCATGAACCCGGAACAACTAAGAAATAATGATCTCTTCCTTTACCGGAAGCTGCACTTCTGTAGTTAAAAAATCGGTATAATAATCATTGATATATTCACGCAGGGCAATTCGCCAATCTTGCATAATGTTTAAGTTTCGCAACTCCAATTTTTTGTTAACAAGCCGCTCTGAAGGAGGGCGAGGTGCAAAATAGGTATTTTCAAAATATGATGATGTAACCTCGTGGCACCTCACCTGATTTTCCAGGCCAAGCACTTTAAGCAGTTCAAGGGCAACCCCCATTCTGGATGTTTCGCCACCGCACACCATATTGTATAAGCCCCAGTATTCTTTTTCTACCAGTAATTTAACATTCTTGGCAAAATCAACGGTATAGGTTGGGGTTCCGTCTTTATCGTTAACAATATACAGATCACGTTTTCCGGCATTAAGCTGTTTGATGATCTTATTAATGAATTTTTTGTCTTTGTCGGGGCCGCCACCCATCATCCAGCCGGCACGGCAAATAATAAATCTTTTTGCATTTTCACGCACAAATCGCTCGCCCATATATTTAGAACGCGCGTAATGACCTAAAGGGTTAGGTTCATCCCAATCGTCATAAAAATCTTTTTTGCCATCAAATATTCCGGCAGTACTAATATATAGTAATGGTATATTTAATTTATTCGCAATGAATACAGCGTTTTCTACAGAAGTAGTGTTGGTCAGATAGGTGTCGTCAGCATTAAGTTCGCAAAATTCCAAATCGGTGTATGCCCCTAAATGGAACAGATAATCAGGCTTAAAAGCCTCTACATCCTTTTTGTAGTTTTGAAAATCGCGAAAGTCCAAAAAACTAAGCCAGCTTTCATTTACATCCTTATCAGTACATTTAATTTCGTAGTCATCTTTAAATATGCGGTGAAAAGCCTGACCTAACATTCCACCCGCGCCAGCAATGTAAATTTTTTTCTTCATATAAAATTTGAAGCTATTTTACCAAGCTTAACAGCGTGTTTTAATAGCTATAAGAAAACTGTTTTTTAATAGATTTCAACCCTCAAAATTAACTTTTTTTACTACACTACCCGAATATTTTTTCTGAAAAACATTTATCATAGTATTTAACTATAAAATCACGGGTAATGCAGGTAATCCGTTATTAAAAAATAAATGAAAATACTTATTAATTCAGCCGCAAACTAAGTAAAATAATAACCGCGTCATAATAAACTTCAGTCACCTATTACTTACGTTACTTAAGCTGCTATTGATACAACAACTTAAAGATTTCGCTTTTAGTGTATCAAATATAAATTAATACAAGCATCTTTGAATTTTGTTTGTTTTTGACGTATTAGCTATCAATATGGTAATTTTATTTCATACTTCTACCTCTCAATGAATATTCTTGTTGTTAACTGGACTTGGTACCCCAGCGGGGGCGATTTTACGTATGTTGAAAATGTATGCAGGCTTTATGAGGAAAAAGGGCACAACGTAATTCCCTTTTCTATGAAGGATGAAAGAAACGCGCCCACTCCTTATGATGATTACTTTATTGAAAACATTGACTATAAAAAAGTGAAACGCAGTCTTGCTGCCGGCATTAAGGTAGTCATGAAAAGTATTTATTCATTCGAAGCTCAGCGAAATTTAGCCCGGCTACTATCAGACGTTAAGATAGACGCGGCCCATATTAACGTAATTCATCATTACATAACTCCTACTATCTTAAAAATTTTAAAGGAAAAAAATATCCCCATCATCTGGACATTTCATGAGTACACACCGCTTTGTCCGGATAGCGCGTTCGTTAGCCACGATCAAGTGTGCGAAAAATGTTTTGGAGGTGCTTTTTATAATTGTGTTACCCACACCTGTAAAAAGGGATCTGTACTGGCCAGCACCGTCGCGGCCTTAGAAAATTACGTACACAGCTACCTGAACTATTATGCTTATGTAGATCATTATGTATGTACCTCTGTTTTTATGTATGAAAAATTCAAATCATTTAACTTTTTCAAAGACAAACTGGTACAGTTATATCATGGGTACGATTATACCGAGATAGACGCTGCCAGGATAAAGCCTAAATTGAACGATGAGAAATACATTGTTTTTGTAGGGCGTTTAGAAAAAATTAAAGGAGCCCATACCGTTTTGAAGGCTATGATGGCCCACCCCAAAATTCATTTAAAAGTTATAGGTACCGGCACCCAGGAGGGTGAGTTGAAACAATTCAAAGAAGATCACCATTTAAACCAGGTTGATTTTTTAGGAAAAAAGAGCAAGCAGGAAACGCTGCAGATCATCAACGGAGCCGAATTTTTAATATGTGCATCTGAATGGTATGAGGTATTAGGTTTTACTGTGGTAGAAGCAATGGCATTGGGTAAGCCCGTTATTGGTTCGGCAATTGGGGCTATTCCAGAGATGGTGATAGATGGCTACACCGGGCTGTTATTTGAACCCGGCAGCGCCGATCAGCTTGCAGAAAAAATACAATTGCTTTACCCTAATCAGGAGCTTAAAGAACTCATGGGCCAGAATGCGCAGTTGCATATCAATCAACTTATCAATAACGATACTCATTATAGCGGTCTGCAAAAACTAATTCCGGGCCTTTGAAAACCTTATAGTAGGCAAATAGTAGGCAAACAAATAAAAATCACCTTTAGTCGTTTTAAGCCAAACAGCCATATATGCAAGCTTTATGCTGGCTATGGTTTTTGACCGATATAATATTTTATATTTGCAAACTTAGTTTAACATCAGATTTTTCATGTATAACAAATACTTACCGTACATTTTACTTTTTGCACTAAGCATTTTCTTTCAACCGATGATGGCCCAGGAATTATCCATTAGCGATATTCAAAATATAAAAGTAAGCCAGCTTAGCGACGAACAGGTAACCCAGGCATGGAAAAAACTACAAGATTCTGGTATTTCTGAGCAGGATGCTTATAAACTATTAGCTCAAAAAGGTATGCCTGCAACCGAGGTTGAGGCATTGAAAGATAGGGTTGCTTTATTGGGTTTAAATAAAAAAGCTACAGTTAAATCATCAACCCCTGAGAAGAAAAAGATAGATTTTTCACGTGATATTGATGATTCTGTAATTACACCCAAAGCTGTTAAACCTACGGCCCCTGCGCCTGCCCCACCTGCCTTAACCATATACGGAAGCGAATTTTTTAATCAATCGGCTATAAAGTTTGAACCAAATTTTTCTGTAGCTACTCCAAAAGGCTATGTTTTAGGCCCTGGCGATGAAGTAATTGTGCTGGTTAACGGCCTTAATGAAAGCTCTGTTCGGTCAAAAGTTAGCCCGGAAGGTAATTTACAGATCCCTTATGCCGGTATTGTGTATGTAAACGGATTTACCATTGAACAGGCAACGGGCCTCATCAAAAGTAAAATGACCAAAGTTTATCCGGCTTTAAATTCCGGTCAAACGCGTTTATCAGTAAACCTGGGCAATACCCGCAGCATTAAAATAACCATAGTTGGTGAAGTTAAAACCCCTGGTTCTTACACATTATCATCATTATCTACCTTGTTTAATGCCCTTTATAATTCTGGCGGCCCTAATAACAATGGTTCGTTAAGAAATATTGAGCTCATCAGGAACAACAAGGTTTTTAAAACAGTAGATTTTTATACGTTTTTAGAGCAAGGACTGCTTGACGGTAACATCAGGCTGGAAGATCAGGATGTGATACGCATACCTGTATACAAAAAAAGGGTTGGTATACGCGGCGAGGTTAAAAGACCTGCCATATACGAGCTAAAAGAGAATGAACAGTTAGAGAACCTGATCAAATATGCCGGCGGATATACGGATGTAGCTTACAAAGGTGCCGCCAAGGTTGATCAGATCAACACGCTTGAACGTGAGGTGAAGGATGTACCTGCAAACCTGTTTTCAAACTATATTCCACGCAATGGAGATATGGTTGAAATTGGAGCTATTACTAACCGCTACACGAATAGGATCATGCTGGAAGGCTCTGTTTACCGCCCGGGTATTTATGAGCTTACAGCAGGCTTTACATTAGGTCAATTACTAAAAAATGCACAAGGTTTAAAACCCGAAGCTTATATGGAACGCGGCTATATTAAAAGAACGCTTCCTAACCTCGAAAAAGACTTTATCTCGTTTAAACCAACTGATATCATCAGTGGTAAAAATGATATCCCTCTGTTACGTGAAGACTCGGTTGTAATACTTGACCGGGAGGTATTCACATCAAATCAAAAAATTACGGTGAATGGCTATGTACGTAACCCCTCTATTTTCACCTATCGAAAAGGACTCAAATTAGCAGATGCTATAGCCATGTCTGGCGGATTTGCTGATGAAGCAGCAGACCATCATGTTGAGGTGTCCAGGATCATTAAAAATGAGTCTGACAGCGTTGCTAATCAACTGGTGCATACTTTTATTGTTGATCTGGATAAATTAGAAGGTAATGCCGGCGAAATGGAGCTTCAGCCTATGGATTTTGTATATGTACCCCGCCTGGTAAATTACCGATCATTAGGTAATGTAAAAGTGAAAGGTGAAGTTGTTTTCCCGGGCGATTATGCTGTTCAAAAAAGAGACGAAACCGCACTTGATTTCCTGAAAAGAGCAGGTGGCATAACACCTTATGGCTCGCTTGAAAATGCCCAGGTTTACCGCAGAGGTATCCGTGTAAACCTTGATCTGGCTTCTACCAGTAAAGAACCCGGAGTTAATAAAGATATGATCATGTTACCGGGGGATAGCGTATATGTTCCGCGGGTTATATCTTACGTAGAGGTAAGCGGAGCTGTAAATAATCCGCAGTATATCAGCTATGCAGGCCGTAGCTTTAAATACTATATCAACGCTGCCGCAGGTACAACGCAAAACGCCAGATTGAAAGGAGCATACATTAAATATCCCGATGGCTTAAACCGCCCGGTGAGGCATTTCCTATTTTTCCGCAATTACCCTGCAGTAAAGCCAGGAAGCAAAATTGTTGTCCCTGAAAAAACGCCTGACACCAGGTTTAAAATAGGCTTTGGGGATATTGGTGGCTTAGCCGCGGTACTCACTGCAATAGTAAGTTTGGTTGCTATTATACATAAATAAACATGAACCCGCAAAGTAACGCCCCCTACCCGTATGAGCCGGAATTTTCTTTTAAAAAGCTTTTTGACGAGCGTAAAGAAGACATTAAATATATACTGACCTTTAAAAAAATACTTGCGGTGATTTTAATAGCAGGCGCGCTTATAGGCGCATTAACAGCCTGGTTATGGACACCAAGTTACACCGCCCGGTTAACCTTCGTTGTTGACGATTCTAAATCGGCAGGCAGCGCAGGAGGATTATCAGCACTTGCCGGTCAGTTTGGCTTTAACCTTGACGGGTTAGGTGGTGCGAGCGGGGTACTGGCAGGCGACAATGTGGAAGAGCTTATCAAGAGTACTAAACTGATAAAAGCAACCCTGTTATCGGCATATGATGACCACCAAACCCTGGCCGATCGGTACGCCGCGGTAAATAAACTCAATAAAAAATGGTTAAAATATAGCCTCGATGGCAAAATAACCCGCTTTCCGTTAAATGGCATTCATAATACAAGGTTACAGGATAGCTTGTTGCATGAAATGACTACGTTAATACTATCTGGCGATTTCGGCATTGCAAAACCCGACAAAAAACTAAGTTTCTTTGAAGTAAACACTACTATGAAGGATGAAAAACTGGCATTGTTGTTTTGTAACCGCATGATCAAACAGTCAACCGATTTTTTTATCAGTACTAAAACCAAAAGACTACGAAGCAATGTTGATCGATTGCAGCACCGTGCCGATAGCATTGGCGCCATTTTAAACCGTAAAACATATGCGCTATCATCTGCCAATCAAAGCCTGTTGGATATTAACCCCGCATATACAACAGCTAACGCCAATGTTGAAGTTAGGGAGCGAGATAAAATTGTACTAACAACTATTTATTCTGAAACGGTTAAAAACCTGGAATCGAGCAAAACGATGCTTGCACAGGAAACCCCAACTGTTCAGATAGTTGACGAGCCTGAAATTCCGCTAAAGAAAAATAAACTGAAATATTCAATAGCGATCCCTACAGGAATATTGCTTTCAGGAATATTATTTAGCTTATATGTTTTGATAACCAGGAAAAAGACTAAAATCTAAACGTTACGCCAAGTTCCGCATGAAGGTTGTAAACATTGTTATACGGAATATAATATTGTCCGGGATCATAATCCTTCAATATCCATTCGTAATTTAATGATTTAATTTCCTGTACTTTAGCATTAAATATTAAATTTTTATAATTCCATTCGCCATTTAGGGAAAATGCGAAATCAACCCATTTTCTATTGTTGCCGTTGATATCAGGGAAACTCTGGTTAGAAAAATCCACCATATGCTCATAGCGTTCAAGTCCTATTCCAATTTTCTTCAAACCAGACACCCAACTAACATCCATTGATTGAAGATTTCCCCCTCCACCAATACCAGCTCCTAAAATTTGTCCTTGATTGGTATGCCCAGGAGTAACACCTCCATGAAAATACCAACTTCCTGCGTCTCTGACTAATCTATCTGGTGTTTGGGAAAGCTGTGTTATTTCTGCACTAAATAGAATACGCTGATCGGGCTTTGCACTGAATGGCAACATCTTCCTTATCCCAAAAATGTAAGCTCGGGAATGATCCGGTGAGCCAAGGAAATCACGTATGTCATATGAATTATCATTCAATCCGTATTCAAAATAAACTTCTGCCTGAGCCTTATTAAAGAGCCATCGTGCGTACAGAGATGTATATTGGTCTCTCGGAAAAGGATCGCCATCATTAGTATTTACCTTTTGATAGGGCACAAAAAATGGTATATAGCCACTTAGTCCTTTAACATCATCGTGATACGCGTTAAAGGTTCTTGTTAAACCCAACGTTAGTCCATTTATCCATTTAGGATGATAATTAATGTTAAAGCCGGTAAAATATCGCCAATCATCTCGCTGAGGTGCTAATGCTGACAGATTGGTACCGTCTGGTAAAGTAGTAATCAATAACGGAGGAAAACCCGAACCATCCAAGCGGCCAGCGATAACCTGCCCTTCAAAAGAGCCTATGTAAGTTTTAATCGGATGAACGGTGTTTATAGTAAGATGTTTAAATCCCGGAGCATTATCACTCAAAATTAAAGCATTACGTATACCGGGCCCCCACCACAGATTCTCATTAGATAAGCCGAAAGAAACGGGTCCAAATGTCAACCTAATACTGCTTTGGCCCCAAAATGCTTTATTATAGGCTCCCGCTCCGTATCTTTCAGGCCAGTCTATCTTACTAAAATAGGTGTAATATGTTACTAAATCGATCCCATCATGTCCAGATGCAAAACCATTAAAATTGTTATTAGCCGCATATACAAACTCAGGTCTGAGTTGTATACTTAACGGGCCATATTTAAAGAAAAAACCGCCACTTACTAAAGTTTGATAGCCTTTGGCCGGTATCATTGGGCCATCATTCCATCCATACGGATGATTAGAATTAAACTGCTGCTGCCAGGTAAGTGGTAAAATCTGAAAAGAGCCGCGGCCATGATCAAAATTAACAGGTCTGGTGCTTACCCAGTGATCACGTTTTAAAGTGCTATCCGGATCATATACATCATGTATTGATGAATTGCTGCCAGGGAATATTGGTCGTGATGTAAAAGATAAAGAAGAATCTACTTTTCCTAATAATTGCATCCTCCGGTAGTAATCCTCTAAAACAGGAGTTCCAACCGGAAGAGATTGAGCTACAGTCCTGCCAGGTAAAAGCAATATAACAATACACGTTATATATAGTGCTAAAAATATCCTTTTCATTTAGATATAGTATTAAAATCTGTAGCTAACGCCAGCCTGAACTTGTACATTAAGCGAATTTATTCCATTAACAAAATAAGGATCGGTTGGACCGCCAGGTACTAAGTACCACTGATAGTTTATAGAGCGGATACCTTGTAACTTGGCATTAAATATTAAGTTTTTATAGTTCCATTCTCCATTAAGGGCAAAGCTTATATCAACCCAGTGCCTCCTAAAATCCTGACTATCATAAAAGGCGTAGTAATAAAAATCATTGTTATGGGCATAACGTTCTATTTGCAAGCCTATTCTTTTTAACCCCTTCACCCAGCTAACATCCAAAGATTGCAAGTTTGCACCAGGCCCGATGCCTGCTCCTAAGCTTTCTCCGCGATTAGTGTAACCCTGACGGATGCTTTTGTTTACGTACCACTCCGTTCCATCTAAAATATTATTAGTGTCATTTTCTTGGAGCGTGGACGCCTCGATGCTGACCATAATATTCTCATCACTAGCTCTGTTGACAGGTATCATTTTCCGGATTCCCCACACATACGCTCTTGATTTATCAGGCGCAAGCAAGGCCTGTGTTAAATCGGCCGATGAATTGTTGTGCCCCCATTCAAAATATATTTCAGCCTGTTCCTTTGTCCAGAGCCAGCGCATAAAAAGCGAACTTCTTTGATCTTTTTGATCAAGTGACGCATCCGGAGCTGTACTTGTCTTAATTGGCGAGAAAAATGGAAGATAATCTTTTAAACCATTTAAATTTTTGCCATACATCTGCGAGGTTTGATCAAAACCTAAAAATAAGCCAGGTATCCATTTAGGCTGCCACGTAATTATAGCGCCCGAAATGTATCGCCAGTTATTAGGTTTCGGAACGTATAGGTTTGTTCCAAAATAGATGTGACCAGGTACTATGGGTGGAAACCCGGAATTTTGTAAGGCTCCAGCAATGAGTTGTCCTTCAAAAGAGCCGATTGCTGTTTTGATAGGCTTGAGGGTATTTAATGTAAAATGTTTAAAACCAGGAGCTGAATTACTCATTAGCAATGAATTTCGTATCCCTGGCCCCCACCACAAATTTTCTGTTGATAGCCCAAAAGAAAACGATTTATAATTAAGCCTTATGCTACTTTGTCCCCAAAAAGCGCGGTTATAAGCACTGGTACCAAATCGTACCGGTAAATCAATGTTGTTGTATATATCGTAATAACGCGAAAAAATAACGTCGTAATGCCCTTGATTAAACGTATCAAAAGGCGGATTAGGAGCCGACACGAACTCTGGCCTGAGTTGTATGGTTAAAAGCCCGTATTGCATAAATATTCCGGCGCTAATAAACGTTTGCAGTCCCTTAGCAGGTATCATTGGTCCGTCATTCCAACCATAGGGATGGTCAGAGTTAAATTGGGTTTGGAGCGTTAACGGCAAAAAACTACCCTTTAGTTTTCCATCCGCTGATTGAAAATTACGATCAGCATCAAATAAATTATACTTTTTTTCAGTGGTATCAAGATAAAACGTATCGCTGCCTTTTTTTACATACGTAGGAAAAAGCGGTCTAATCGTAAAAGAAACACTCGAATCTGTATTACCAAGAAACTGTGCACGTCTGTAATAATCTTCTAAAGCCACGGTACCAACAGGCAACGATTGGGAAAAAGCAGCTAACCGCAATGAAACTAATGTTACGGTTACAACTAAAAGCTTTATGATCCTCATAAACTAATGGCTTTTATACTGATATTATCTACAGACCAGCTTTTCTCGCACTTGGGATCGGGATAATCCTTTTGATCCAATTTATCCAAACATTCAAAGGATATGCTATTACCTGCATGTTTAAAAGTCTTGGTTATTTTATACATGGTAGTTCCGTTGGGGCTGGTTTTCATACTGCAAACACCAGGCAAATCTGTTCGGTACGCACCGGACCTGGGATTGTGGTTATTATTGGGGTAATTGTCCGGATATGATTGCGGCGGACATATATTACCTTCTTTACAGTCAAGATTAGAAAAGGTAGTGTTAATATATGGGCCACCATCTATCAACATTTCCCATATAGCCGGACCATCAGGAAGCAGCTCTCCCCGCCAGTTATCATGGATATATAAATCAAAGGAAACTGTGATGAGATCATGTGCCGGTAAATTATTAAGCGATAACACAAAATCGCCGTTACTGAACTGGCCCATTACGTTCGAGCCGTTAAACTGTCCAATTATACCGCCTGTGATGTTTGTTAAATCACTTGATTCAAAATCATTATTATATATAACTACCTCACTGTGCACATGCTGTTTGCACGATAGAAAAGGAATGAGAAAAACAATGAGCGAAAGTATTTTTTTTTTCATCTAACTTACTCTAGCTATAAGATCTAACTCTTCAAAGATGGAATTTTTACTTTTAAATTCATGTACGATCTGCTTCATTGCTCTTACCACCTGCTGGTCATCGTTATTTTTAGCATGATGAATTAAGTTATAGATTTGTTTTTCTATCTCTACAAATAAGTATTCTCTTACTTTTCCAATCATAATTTTCTCATGATGAGTAGGCATGGTATTCTCACTGTCATTGAGTAACTCTTCATACAGTTTTTCACCTGGCCTTAATCCTGTAAATTCAATTTTGATATCTTGATCGGGTACTAAACCTGCAAGGCGTATCATGCGATGGGCCAATTCAATAATTTTCACTGATTTGCCCATATCAAATATGAATATTTCGCCGCCCCGGCCCATGCAGCCAGCTTCCAGAACCAACCTGCAGGCCTCTGGTATGGTCATGAAAAAGCGGGTAATCTCAGGATGTGTAACGGTTACAGGTCCGCCTTTTTCTATCTGCTGTTTAAAACGTGGTATAACAGATCCGTTTGAACCTAAAACGTTACCGAAGCGCGTGGTTATAAACCTGGTGTCTGAACGGGTAAGGTTCAACTGGCTTAAACCATTCGTAAACCTAAAATCACGATTAACCAAAGCTTTGTTAAGTGATTGCACATATATTTCGGCAATCCTTTTAGAGGCACCCATAACGTTGGTCGGGTTCACCGCTTTGTCTGTAGAAATCATTACAAACTTTTGTACTCCATGCTTTACGGATAGGTCCGCTATAGTTTTAGTACCCAAAACATTTGTTTTAATAGCTTCAGCGGGATTATCTTCCATTAACGGAACATGTTTATATGCAGCGGCATGATATACATACTGTGGCTTATATGTTTCAAACAATGATTGCATCCGCTTTTCATCTTTTACATCGCCAACAAAAGCATGAAAATTAAGTTCAGTATGTGTTTCTTTAATCTCCAGATACAGATGATGCAAAGCTGTTTCAGCCTGGTCACACATAATAATTAGTCCAGTATCAAACTTCAGCAACTGCCTTACGATCTCACTGCCTATAGAACCTGCAGCGCCGGTAATTAAAATTCTTTTACCTTTCAATTCACTTTGAATGCCAGTAATATCAATCTCTATTGATTTCCTGTTCAATAAATCCTCAATATTAATATTCTGAATTTGAGCTGGTTGTAATCTACCGCTTGGCCAAACCTCATGGGGAGGTATATTTAATACCTTAATATCATTCTCAAGGCAGATATCAACCATAGCATTTTTATGTTCAAGCGGTATGGTATAGGAAGCAAATATAATTTCATCCAACTCGTGATCCTTAATAAGTAAAGGCAAATCTTTAGCGTTTAATATTTTAACCCCATCAATTGTTTTACCAACTTTTCTTTGGTCATCATCAACAAAAGCTATGATATTTTTATTTACTTTATAATCATGGTCAAGCGTTCTTTTGGTAGCTACACCGGCTTCTCCTGCGCCATAAATTATAACTCTTTGCTTATCAAGTTTCAGGTTTTTAACGTATAAAAAAGAGTACTTTACCAGTATCCTATAAGTAACCATCAGTAAAAAGCAAGTTAAAGCATTTATAACCAATATTCCTGTTGAAATAAGTGCGGTATGAGCCCCCGCCACTGAAGCAATGTTAATCAGAAAAAATGCACCGTTAGCTATCAGTACTGATAAAAAAATCCTGAAGGAATCTTGTGCACTGGTGTACCTGATAATTCCGGCATAGGTCTTTACTGCAAGAAACACTACAGTATTTATAATTGTAAGTATAATAGCATTTTGAGCAAATGTTAGATAATCAAGATGCGAGAAATCAAAATTATACTTTATGGCATAAGATACAGTAAGAGATAAAAGGCTTATAAGTAAGTCAAGTATAAAAATGATCCAACGCGGTAGTATATTTAATCGATAGAGCAGAGCAGGTGACGTCATAGATGAATTATGTATTGGTACAGAAAACAAAGTATCATATTATAAATAAGTGTAAATCTCGATCCTAAATCGTAAAAACTACAGTTTTGGTACACATTTATAATGATCTTACCTGGTTCATTTTAAAGGAAGTAAAAATTCCCATATTTCATATTAATGTATTAAATCTTAATTATTATATTAAATAGCGGCCATTTCAAAACAAGTCAAACCCATCAAGTATCACTGATAATGAACAACTTTTATTTGATCAGATAATTTTGCTGTCATTATATTAGTTAGCAAAAGTAACAAAACTTAAATTGTTTTCATATATTAAATAAGTTAAGCTCTAACAGCGAAAATTCTGGTTGCTCCTTCAGTCATTAACCTAATCAAAACAAATATTACTACTGAAACAATTGTCATTAGTATTAGGTTAACAACTGATAGTGCTGAAATGTTTATCACAATTAAATTCACAATGCATTGAGCAATTGTATAAAGAGCTGCCACCATTAAATGCGGAGCTTTTTTTTCATTCGCCCAAAATTGGTAGAAATGGCTTCGATGAGCCTGAAAGATATTCTCTTTACGTATAATCCTAAATAAAATCGTTGTTATAGTATCCAATCCGTAGACCATCAGCAAAAACAGATAATTAAAGTTATTAGTCTTTATTATCAGTTGTAATAGAAAAAAAAGTATAATAAAACCTAAACTCACACTTCCTACATCCCCGGCAAAACACTTTGCTTTTCTTCGAAAGTTAAAAAAATTAAAAACTAAGACAGCTAAAATTGGCAAGATTAACAGATTAGTATTTGTAAAGGTTATAATAGTTTTATTAATATAGTAAAAAGTAATCAGTGTAACAAGGCCAAAGCCTCCTGTAATACCATTGATCCCGTCCATGAAATTAATGGCATTAATAATTCCAATAACAAATATAAACGCAAATAAAATCCAGTAAAGCGAAAGACTATATACACCTAACTGATTGAATAACAACGCGACAGCACCCAAGTGAAATCCAATCCTAACCTTATTACTAATTGGTTTTATATCATCTGTAAAACTTATTAAACTTATAAGGAGCAACCCGCTAAGAAAATATCCATATTGCCACCCAATGTAAAAAGGGCTTAATAACATAACAATACAAAAAATTATCCCACCACCTCTAATCGTGACCTTAAAATGCGAACTACGTTGATTTGGATGGTCAATGATCCGATATTTGTAGGCAATTCTAAAGTATCCCAGCTCGATAACGAATAATATAAAAAGAAAAATAAAAAGCGTCAATAAGTTCATGTTGTACTAACAATATTCGTCTCAAAATTAATCGTTATTAAGGGAATTAATAACGATTTTTAAACTTTAATCGGCACCGGAAATTTAATTAAGAAATTATTCAGACCCTTAAATACTCAATCATAACTAATCTTCATAATTATTACGTGATGAATCGTCAATACGATACATTCAGAATCAATTATTTTTTTTATGGTATCGTTATTTATGATTTAATAGGTGAATCTACACTTTGAATGTTTAATAATTATTAAGGCTATTTCACTATACTGTTGTTCAAGTGTTCATATAATATGATTACCTGTACAATCACAAATTGAATTTCTTCAACACCTCATTAGGTTTCCAACCCAATATCCTTTTGGCTTTTGAATCGTCAAAAGTCAGGTCAGATGTGATTTTAATTAATTTATTTCGATTTATTGGACTTTTCTTCCCTACTAAGTCGCCAATTAATGCTATCGGCCATGCAATAAAATAGGATATATTATACGGTGCTGATTTATGCATCTTTTCAGCTATTAAAACACTTAATTCAAAAAAGGACGGATGATAACCATCGGTCAGATTAAAGGTGCCTCCTATAGCCGCAACTGTAGGAATGATGGAGGCTACATCCTCAACCAGCACAATACTTTTTTTTGCTGTTCCTCCTGCAATATTAACGTAATGCCCTTTCTTAATTCCAGATATCATTGCCCCCAAATTACCCGGAGGATTAGCCGCGGCCAATAACGGCAACCGTAAAATAGTACATATAACCCCATGCCTACTACACCAATCAGTTACGATCAGTTCTGCCTGTATTTTACTTAAACCATAAGGATCTTTTGCTAATAGATGTGATTCTTCATTTATCAATGTTCCTGTTTCTAAACCATATACCGATACCGAGCTAATAAAAACAAAAGCTTTGGGTGGTGTTTTCTCTAACGCCTTAAGTAAATTATTGGTTCCTGTAACATTAACTTCAAAAAAATCCTGCTTTTCTTTTTCTGATCTCGGAACTACGTGTGCTTTACCAGCACAGTGTATTACGGTATTAAAGCTCTGATTGAGTTTAATCTCATCAAACACAAGGTCATATTTTAAATCATCATTTTCGTTGCGACCCAAACTAATCAGGGGCATATTTGATTGAATAAAATAATCATATATACCTTTTCCCAAAAAGCCAAACCTTCCAGTTATAAGATTAAAATTATTCATTGAATAGTTTTTTAAACTTCTCAAGGATATGAGATTTAGAATATTTTAGTTCTGCAACTCTCCTGGCTTTTTGTCCCATACTTGCTGCCAATGAAATATGTGAAGAATTAAGGTTGTTGAAAAAATTAAGAAGTTCGGTTTCTTCTTTTTCGTTGAATACATAACCACAGCTCTCCTTTACAACCATCCTTGCAATCTCGGTTTGCTTGTTACCTATAAATAATATAGGCTTACCGGAGGCCATAATATTATATGATTTTGATGGTACACCTAATCCGTAGAGCTCTGAAGATAACGTGACCAAACCAAAATGAGCTGCGTTCAAAAAAACATTCTGTTCCCTTCTATCCATATGGCCTGTAAAAGTTACCGAATTGATCCCGTTTCTTTGTACCTCAGCCTGAAAAAAATCTAAAAGAGCTCCCCCTCCTATAAATAAGAAATGCACTCTGGTATTTGTTACTTTTTTTATAATATTAAATAAAAATTCCAGTCCCTGAACTCTACCCAGATTTCCGGCAAACGTAAATACAACTTTATCTACCAAATCGTATTTTTGGATTACAGGATTAGTTGAAAATTCGTCAGGTTTAATATCCTCAATATTTGCCCAGTTTTCAATAATTTCAATTGATTGATCAGGTTTGGTTTTAGTACGCATCACATCATACATATCTGCCCCCAACACAATTAACAGATTAGCCTGTTTATAACTCCAATCAAATATCCTTTTGACCGTCTTATAGAATATATTCTGAGATGAATTGATAATTTTTGCTGGTATTAAGTTCTCCGGAAAAACATCATGCACCAAAATAATAAGTTTGTTATGCTTAAGCCTTTTTATTAGCGCATACAAAGGGATAATAAAAGCCGGGTTAGTTACAATAAAAACAGTCTCATCTTTTTTAATTGATGAAACTCCCTTGTAGAACATCCCCAAGCTGAGTATCATCAATCTAAAAAGCCGACCAACGATACTATTCTTACTAAAATTCGGAGTAGCTACCCGGTGGATAGTAAATTCAAATTTATTTGAATCTGAATTTGTTGTAAGCTTATCGTAACCTACCGGGCCACATATCACATGTACATCACAATTTTCAGCGGCTTTTTCCGCTATACAAGTCATGATATATGCTGTAGAGACTTCCTCAGGGTGAAAAATTTCCGAAACTATCCAAACCTTATTCCTAATCAACGCTTTAACTTTATTCACTCCAAACAACTCGTTTTACATAGTCTATATAACTTATAATTATACGGACCACTTTGTCAGAAACATTGGGCATTGAATAGTCAGCAACGCTTCTAAAATTTCTATTGGTGCCCGTTTTTTGTTTTTCTAATTGAACCAATCCCTGTAAAATCCGTTCTGTATTCATACCGACCATCATAACCGACGCTTCTTCCATCGCCTCTGGTCTTTCATGAGCATCCCTGATATTTAAGGCTCTAAAATTAAGAATCGAAGATTCCTCTGATATAGTACCACTGTCAGATAGAACAGCAAATGCATTCATTTGCAAATTATTATAGTCATTAAATCCAAGTGGTTTTAAAAACTGTATCTCCGGCCGTACTTTCATTCCTTTTGCCTCTATCATATTGCGCGTACGCGGATGGGTACTTACAATAATAGGAAACGCATATTTTTCGGCTATGAAATTTAAACTATTAATTAAACCATTAAAGTTTTTTTCGCTATTAATATTTTCTTCCCTATGTGAAGAAACCACAAAATATTTTTGCGGGCTTAAATTTAGTTTTTCGAGAACCTGAGAGCGTTTAATTTCAGCCATATAATGATTTAAAACCTCATACATAGGCGATCCGGTTTTAATTATACGATCTGCAGGTAAACCCTCTCTCAACAAATATTCCCTGGCAATATCGCTATAGGTTAAATTGATATCAGAAATATGATCTACAATTTTCCTATTAGTTTCTTCAGGAACGCGTTGATCAAAACACCTATTTCCGGCTTCCATATGAAAAATAGGAATATGGCGTTTTTTTGCTGGAATAGCGCACAAGCAGGAGTTAGTATCTCCTAATACCAAAAAAGCGTCTGGTTTTTCTGTTGCAAGTAAAGGATCAATTTTTATCAATATCTGTCCAACGGTTTCAGTAGCAGTTACGCCTGCTGCGTTCAAAAAGAAATCCGGTTTCCGAATACTCAGATCATCAAAAAAAATCTGATTCAATTCATAATCGTAATTTTGCCCAGTGTGCACAAGTACATGTTCTATTGCGTCAGAAGCATCTAATGCGGCTATAACACGCGCTAAGCGGATAATCTCCGGCCTGGTACCGACCACCGTCATTACTTTCAATTTTAATTTCATTTTGTATGTTATTCGTGTAAGATGGGTTAAACTACTTCAAAATAGGTATCCGGATCATTCGGGTCAAAAAACTCATTGATCCAAAAGTTAGTATATAACTCTCCTTCTCCTATATTTTTGATGTTATGTGTATACCAGATGGGCATATCAACATATGCAGGTTCATTTCCGTCAAGATAGTAATCCAATACTTCGTCAGTTCCTATTTTTCTTAACTGGATAAGGGCACTACCTTTGATAACTGCAAAGCGTTCAATTTTTCTGGTATGGTAGTGATTTCCTCTCGTAATACCGGGGTGAGTGGTTGAAAAGGACACCTGGCCTCCAACGTTCAATCTAATAATTTCTACAAATGCTCCCCTTGTATCAGCGTGTACAGTAAATTTTGCCGGAAAGTGATTTTTAGTATCTATATAACTCCTAAAGGTATTAAACAAATTAAGCTCAAAAGTATTCTCAAGCTTTGGAACAGATCCGGAATTGAAATATTGCGACTTGTAAGACTCTAATAAAAGTAAAATTTCAGAAACCTTTTTTTGATCAGTATATGGAATAACTAACCCATCTTTTCCTACAGATCCTCTAATCTCTTTTAAAATCGTGCTCACAAGGTCACCTACATAAATCAAACCAACTAATCCATCCTGTTCAATTCTGGGCAGTTCGTTATGGGTTAACTGATGACAAAATGTAGCTATAAAGGAATTATAATAGGGATGACCGAATGGACCAAAAACATTTGGTATAATTAAACCGGTAAATTTACCTCCGGATTTTATTGCCCATTCAGATAATGATTTCCTCCCTTGTTTTTTGCTCTGACCGTATATATTGTTTTTTTCTTCTTGAGAAGAAGAAGAAAAAAAAACATGCGCATTACTGTTACTTTTAACCAAAGCGGAGATAAGCTTGTCTACAAGGGCAACATTTGTATCGTAAATAACCTGGGGATCATTATGTCGGTTAACTGCCGCCAGATGTATGATTACATCGCATTTTGAAACAAATTTTTCTAATAATTCCTGATCGTCAAAATAATTTCGTTCATACGCTATACGCTCAAATTCTTCAGGAAATAAGCCGAGGGTATTATATAGATGTTGACCGATAAACCCTTCCTGCCCGGTTATTCCAATTCTTATTTTCATAGTACCTTTATACGTGAATTTTTAAAATAATCAAAAGGGAACAAATAATTGTCGTTTACCGCATGCTCTATAGTATAATCTCCGTAAACAATCAACTCAGAATCTGCTTTTGCTGCTTGAAGGCACGTTGCATATCCCTTAGGAACATGTAAAACATGATTACTTTCAGCATTTAAAACAATACCTATCTGTTTTAATGCGGGATCTGGATTTATCCAATCATCTATTTCCACTAACCTAATCTCAAATGCTCCTTTGAAAACATAAAACCAACGCTGCTCTATACGATGTGCCCGCCATCCCCGAATAACTGAGGTGTCATCGTGTTTAATACGATAGAACCTTTTGACAGCCTCCATATTGAAATCATTGACGAAATAGATTGTTCCGCGGAAATCACTATGATTTCCGCCAGTAATTAATCTGGGCTCTGATTTCATTAAGCGGTGTATTCGTTCACGCTCTGGCCTCCGGAAATATGTTCTTTAACTATCGTAAGGTTAGAAAGCAGCTTTTTCATACCTTCAACACCTTGCTGTATAGTATTATGAGAATGATAATCTTCAAATTTAGAAATATCTATTTCACCCTCTGAGAAATATTGAGCATAGTTTAAATTACGATTATCGGCCGGGATACGATAGAATTCCCCCATGTCTTCTGCTTTAACCATTTCTTCACGTGTGCACAAGGTTTCGTATAACTTTTCACCGTGTCGTGTTCCTATGATCTTCACGTCGTTATCGGCCTTACACAGTTCTTTTAACGCCTGTGCTAAATCACCAATAGTTCCGGCTGGTGCCTTATTCACAAACAAATCCCCTTGATTGCCATGCTCAAACGCAAAAAGCACCAGATTTACAGCATCATCCAATGACATCAGGAATCTCGTCATATTGGGATCTGTAATTGTTATTGGCTGGCCTGCATAAATCTGTTTTAAGAATAATGGTATTACTGACCCTCTTGAAGCCATTACGTTTCCGTAACGGGTTAAACAAACTGTGGTTTCCATAAGATTTCTGGATGCAGCAATAGCTACTTTTTCCATCAGCGCTTTTGATATACCCATTGCATTAATTGGATAAGCTGCCTTATCAGTACTTAAACATATTACCTTAGTTACTCTATTTGCTGCGGCGGCATCAATAACATTTTGGGTGCCAAAAACGTTAGTTTTGGTTGCTTCAATTGGAAAAAATTCACAGGAGGGTACTTGTTTTAAAGCTGCAGCGTGAAAAACATAATCAACTCCACGCATTGCCTTTTCTACACTATTGTAATCTCTGACATCTCCAATATAGAATTTCACCTTTTCACTCTTAAGATGATTTCGCATGTCATCTTGTTTTTTTTCATCTCTTGAAAAGATGCGAATCTCAGAAAAATGGTCTGTATTTAAAAACCGGTTCAATACCGCATTACCAAACGAACCCGTCCCCCCTGTAATTAATAAAGTTTTATTTTTAAGCATATCTTGTTATATAGTTATATATAATACATAATTGGAATGAGATAATTAACCCCCATTGCGCCTAACGTATTTTTTTAGAAATAATTTTCAGGTAAAAGTAAGGAAAAGCATATAAAGCTAATGAAACCTTCTCGCGTAAAGCAGAATTGATTTTGAATTTCTTACCAAGAAAACCTACAAATTGATAAAAAAATTTGCAGGTTAAAAACCCAAGCCAGACCAATTTATGATCAAATCTATTTTTAAAGTACCGGCTTCCATTTTTTATACGGTCATAATTATTTGCCCGGGCCATCAATTGTAAATATCCCTGAAATGCTGCGTTATTATTTCTGATTCTTACTTTCGTTAAATATCCATCTATAAATCCAAGCGGATACAACTCAGCTATTTTAAACCAAAAGTAAGAGTCTTCACCTATTCGTGTATCTTCCGCAAATTGTACATCTGGATGATCTTTTAAAACAGAGCGACGGATCATCACACATGGCGTGGCTATTGGGCAAGTAATAAACATTCTTGGAATAATATCTCCTTCCATTTTACAGTTTACTTTCTTTATGCCTTCATTATTATTCCAAAATCTTATATAGTTTGAATGGCTCCATGCTAAATCATTTGCTTCCATGTACTTAACTTGTACAAATAATTTTTCGGGGGTCCATAAATCATCAGAATCTAGAAATGCTATGTAGTCTCCTGATGCGTGCTTGATGCCATAGTTTCTGGCTCGCCCCGGGCCTGAATTTCCTATTTTAAAAAACTTAATGTCCTTATTTTTTTCCTCCAAATCTGTGATCTGCTCCTCCGATCCGTCATTGACAATAATAATCTCAAATTCTTTAAAGGTTTGCATCCTAACACTTTCAATAGCTTCCATAAGCCACTCCTTATTTCTATAAAAAGGAATTATTACACTAACCTTATTCAACATATTTTATTTACTTGCTATTCGATATCAACTAAAACCTAACCTATTATTCCTAGTTTCATCAATTTAATAAAGAAAAATATCTCTTCTCAACCTCTGGTAATAAATAGTTTTCAATCATTTCGGGTATAAAATTTTCTTTTAAAGTTTGCTTAGCCTCAAAAAAAGTCAAAACCTTATCCAATATTTCGGCCATGTGTATTTCCGTTTCATGAATATTTAGATTCAAAGGGTAATTGTCTAATATTTCTTTAGATGAATCGTCAATTATCGAACACACATTCAGTATTGGTTTACCCAGGTAAATATATTCAATAAGTTTGGATGGCTCTTGATACTCATTACTATTACCAATATTCACTAATACATCAGCATCCGCAAGAATAATAGGAATATCATTTCTTGGGACTAAACCATGTATAAATATTTTTTCATTCAATAAGGAGTTATATAAATTGAAAAAAGAATTACACTGAACTGTGTCGCCATAAAAATGAAGTTGCATTTCAAGATCCGGTCTATACCTGATCAATTCACTAAATAATTCCAGAACAATTTTAGGTGATCGGGTAACCGGGGTAAGCGTACCTACAAAAACCAGTTTAATCTTTGATAATTGTATTGAACGTTTTTCTCCATTAACCTCATACGGAATAAATAGATTATGATTGACAATTAATTTATTAGCAATCAAAGGATATAATAAAGCATACTTATTTTTCAGTTTATCTGTTAAAACAGTGACTTTGTCAGCAGAAGACAAGATTCTCTTTTCTAACTTATATTTTAATGAATGATATAAAGCTTTGTTATTAACCGCATCACTTAAATAAAATGGGTCTATAGTATCTGCAATCCAATTTATTCCATATTTCTTTTTTAATTTATGTCCCACCACATGATCTGTAAAAGGCCATGAAACCGTAATCAGGTTCGTAATATTTTCTTTTTCAATTAGCTCTTGAGCAAGCTTCATTGAAGGACGACGCCATAAAAATGCAAAATCAGGGAAATATATTTTTTTCCATGTTCTATCATGAATTTTCCTCATTAAACTTTCTTTAGCAATGCCAACACTTTTAGAATCGGACAATTTTTTGCCAGTGTCTTTTTTAAGAAGCTTGAATCTGATTTTTTCTACCAATGATCTGCCAGTCCGATATACGTTGACACCATTTACATTCTCAAATTCTGAAAAACCTTCTTTTTGAGCAGAAACAACAAAAACCTCAACTCCATTCATAACCCAAGCTTCCAGTACATTTTTCCATCTGTATGTATTGGGCGATTTGTCTGGATGATAATCGTAGGTGACAACTAATACTTTCAATTGCTTATTCTTTTTAGTGACTAAAATTAATGTAACATATTACTATTGAGGAAGATTAGGCTGAAAGATTTGCCAACTCTTTGTTTTGATTCTCAACCCTTTTCCTATCCTTTGCCTCCATTATTAAATAACAGTAAATAAGCATAATAAATCTGAGGCTGGGGATAATGGAAATCGTTAATCCCTTAACATTTGTCACAATAATGGTGATTAACAAAATATACATGAGCCACCTTATATTATTTCCGTATAAAGATTTCAAGCGAAACATCATACCTCCTATAAGCAGAACAAAAAATGAAAGATAAACCAGACCGCCATAATGTAGCTGAATAATATACCCAATATCTGAATTAGCTTTTTTGGAAACAAAAATGTTCTCTCCGGTACCTATCAACCAACCCCATATGTCATGAGGCAAGACAGCCATTTCACCGAACAAAATATCAAAAGTACTTCCATCGGATCCGGTGGAGTTTCCTGATACAAGATCAGAGGATTGTGTAAAAAAATCAAATGCCCACGTTATGGTCTTTGCATAGTCTGAAAATAATTCGGTATTAAATATTATAAAATATAGTGAAGCACCTATTAACAGAAATATTGTAAAAAGTTTTACATTAAACTTTATTACCAAAAAATATAAAAGCCCTATTACAGCCGGGAATAAACCAATCCTTGCGTTAAATAAAATTGATATCAACACAAATGGTAAATAAATTAAATATTTAGACTTTTCCTGAGCATAATAAAGCAATAGTGTAAACACAAGCCCTTGAGTTATCCCATAACCAAAAGTTAATCCCTCAGATAAACCAAAGGATCGGTAGGAAATAAGCTCAGTAAAATCATCTGTTTTTAAGAGATGATACCTTATGCCGTCGCCCAAAGCTGGAAAAACCAGCATAGATATCGTAATAAAAGAAGCTATTACTCCAACCTTTGTCATATCCTTTAACAGGTTGTTATGATTTTTAAGCCGGTAGTATATACTTATAACAAAGTATGGTAGGATAATAGCTTGCAAAAGAAGAAATATATTAGCTCTGAAAAATATATTTTCAAAATGCCCTATTTCCCTGAATACACAGAATAGCAAAACCAACCCAAGAATTGTTAATTCCCATTTAAAAACGGTTAATAAACTTGCCCACCTTTTGCTAAGCCATATGTATATTAACGCAGGAAGAATAAGTATCTCTAATGGCGAAACTGGCAAAAACGCAAAAGGAGGATTGTATATGAATATATAGAGTAATAGAAAAAAACAGCTATATTTAATTGGAATAAAAATCTGGTTTTTATTTGCTTCTTCCAATGTCATCCCTTCTGCCTTTGTTAAAACAACTTGTCATTAATATTCCTTAACAGTGGTTAATTCCAAACTAAAACCAACTTGATAAGTGATTTGAAAAAGCCAAAAGTATATAATTTATCAAAATTTTTAGTCATTCCATCCAGAGCCAATCGTTTTGAACTTTTAAATCCTGCAAACATTCGAAAATTCCTGTAATGCCATTGTTTAATTGCTTCGTCATAGTATTCAGAATCCTTATAAAAATTAATGCATTCCAGATGAGAATTCAGCATTTTAATATTGGGCTTATCTCGTTCCTTACGTATAGGTATTCTATAGTACGATAAATACTCTTCAATATAACCAATGGGGTGTTTTTCAGTAATTCGTAAATTCATATAAAAATCCTCCGTCCATATATCCGGCCTGTAATAACCTACCTCATCAAATATATCTTTCCTAAAAAAGTTGTTTACTGGTGGGTGGAAGTTAATTAACATAATATCTTTAAATACGTAGCCTCCCTTCAAATTCACATTTGCTGCATGCGTATTCTCTTCTCTTTTATTATCAAATTCATCAATCACAATTACATTACCAAAGCACATCGGATAATCAGGATTATTCTCCATGAAATTAACTTGCCTATCCAATTTATCCAGAAACCAGGAATCATCCGATGCGCACAAAGTAACATACTTTCCCTTGGCCCATTTTATACCTTTATTTAAGGTATTTGCAACTCCAATATTTTCCTGAATTACAAGTTCAAATTTATACTGTTCCTGTAGTTTCTTTAAAATGGTGGGTGAATTATCCGTAGAACCGTCATCAATAACCACGAGTTCAAAATTTTTATAGGTCTGATTAACTATACTTTCAATGCAGTTAACTATATATCGTTCATGATTATAACACGGAACGATTATTGAAACCAAAGGTTCGTATTTCATAATTCAATTTTCAATTACCTTCAGAGTATATTAATCTACAAAGAGGTAGTTTAATATATCCATGCATATTTTTCCATTTAACATGCTAACTAATAGATATATTATATTATACTTCCGCAAAGGTCTTTATTAAATAATAATTTTCTAAAAACAAATATCATTGTCAGAAAGTATAATATATAATTCAACGCGAAAGCTATTGTTATACCTTTTAAACCAAAAAAGTTTATTCCCATATACCCTAAAACAACATAGCTAATGCTGAATACAATTTCTGTTATCACAAATAATTTAGTCAAAGCTTTAGCCAACATCAAATAACTTAATATCCATGCTGCCATTTTGAAAAAATCTCCCAACAACTGATATATAAAAAGCTCAGCCATTGTTTCGAATTGCTTAGTATATAATACATGTATAATAAAAAAGCGAAATAAATATAAAATTATGCATCCAATCAATACTGCCGGAAGTATAATTTTGTAGCCTTGAAATATTTCTTTCCTTAACTCTTTATTGGTGTGTAAAGAAGCCAGTTTAGGTAAATAATAGGTTCCCAGAGAAGTTGTAATCAGTAGTAAATAACCGTCTGACACACGCATCATTCCCTGCCAGTACCCCGCCGCATTTACCCCTAATTTATTTATTAGTAAATTGCGTAAAACAATTTGAGAAACCGGTACGCTTAAAGCGGATATTATGGCCATAAAACTAAAGTCCCAAAGTCCACGAGCCATTTTCTTGTCAAATGGTTGATTAAAATACGACCACGAAAACCAACTGCTTTTTATGATCATTATTAAAGTGACAAAAAATACTATAGACTGTGATAAAACTAAAGCATATAAAGCACCGATTATTTTATAAAAAAAAACTAAGATAACCGTAAAAATCAAACCAATAATACTTCCTGCTGTATTAACTTTAGTATATGCTTTAATTTGTTTTTTGCCATTTAAAATGGAAATAAGGAGCGAATTAAGTGAATATAAAATAATGGTTATTCCCAATACCCTTATGGGATTATCATAAATAGTGGCCTTGAATAATAACTGTGAAACAGAAGAAGCCAGAATTAATAATAATACCCCAAAAATAGCGGAGCAATAAATACTTATTTTAAGAGAGGTGCTAAAGAGTTTCTTTAATTGCAATTCATCATTTTCGTACTCCGCCGTATATTTTATTACCCCTGTATTAATAGCTCCGTTAGCAAAGGTCAATACAATGCTTATGAAATTATTAAACTGACCTATCAGCGCTACACCAGAGGGACCTGTAAATAATGCCACAACTTTAGCTGCTACAAAGCCAGAGGCTATCCGTACAAATGTAATTATTGCCGAAAAAAAAGAGGTTTTTAAAAGTTTCAAACCGATAAATCAATAAGCATTAATAGCCTTTATAACTGCATCTACTTCACCAGTGGTTAAGACAGGACTTAAAGGCAAACTCAAAACTTCACGATGAATTTTTTCACTAACGGGAAAACTATACATATTCCATTCTTTATAAGCTTCCTGCTGATGTGGTGCAATTGGATAATGAATAACGGTCTGGATTTCCCTATCCATCAAATATTCTTGTAAATGCTCTCTATTTTGTGTTCTTACAACAAAAAGATGCCATACATGAGCACTTTGCCCGCTTATCGCTGGTAAAATAACTTTATCATTTTTAATTTCTGATAAATAGCGATTCGCAATAGTTCTTTTTATATCCGTTTCCTTTTCAAGCATCTTTAATTTTACGCCCAAAAAAGCAGCCTGTAAATCATCTAAACGACTATTTATTCCTTTATACTTATTTTTATATTTTATTTCAGAACCGTAATTCCCTAATGCCCTTATGGTAAAAGCTAATTCGTCATCATTGGTTGTAATAGCACCGGCATCACCCAATGCGCCCAGGTTTTTACCCGGGTAAAAACTAAAACCAGCTGCATCCCCAAAATTCCCGGCTCGTATTCCACCAATATTTGCCCCGTGCGCTTGCGCACAATCTTCTATTACCTTTAAATTATGTTTTTTCGCAATAGTGCCGATTGTTTGCATATCACAAAGCTGACCATATAGATGAACCGGTAAAATCGCTTTAGTCCTATGGGTAATTTTAGCTTCGATTGAACTTGCACTGATGTTATAAGTTTCAATATCTGGCTCTACCAGAACAGGTACCATATCATTTGCAGATACGGCTAAAATACTTGCTATATAAGTATTCGCTGGTACAATGATCTCATCACCTTCATTAAACAATCCTAATTCTTTATAAGCCCTAATAGTTAAAATTAGGGCATCCAGTCCATTGGCAACGCCGATAGCGTGTTTAGTACCACAATAAGTCGCAAACTGTTCTTCAAATTGCTTTACTTCCTGTCCTAATATATACCAGCCAGAATCTAAAACCCGATCAAATGCCTCCTGCAGTTCCGATCTGTACTGCTGGTTTATACTATATAAATCTAAAAATTTTATCATTATTATTAAAATTTCAAATACACCACTTTTTAAAAAGTACTCATTCTGTAAACTAACTAATTGTAGCGTAGTACATTCAATCAGAACTTATAGTTTTTCTTTCAGATTCAGTTTGGTAAAATCCAAATTGACCACTTCCTTTTCTATAATATCAGGATTGTACTCCAAGATTTTCTTTTCGCTTAAAAAACCTGTTAAAACTGCTGCTGTATTAATACCTAAATGTTTACCGGTTTGAATATCCTTTCCAGTATCACCAACAAACCAATCTTCAGGCGTCACGTTAATTCTGCCTTTAATTAAATCATGCTTTTCTTGTATTTGCCCGGTTACAAATACACTTTCAACGTATTTTAACCAGCCAAAGTGATTAATTTGCTCCAACGCCTGATTTTCAGATTGCCTTGCTGTCACAATAAATAATCTATTTTTATTCTTAAGAGCAGATAAATAATCTGATACTCCTTCAAACGGTTTATCCAAAGCCAACCATTCGGGAAGTTCGATACAGGTTAACCATTCTCTTTCAAACCGTTTTATTTCATCATCTGTATATGAAAATGCATGCTGTAAAATTTCCCGATGAGTAATTTTATTTCTCTTATATAACCAATACTCATCAAAAGTCAATTTAGATGAGGGCACCATATGCTGAAATAATTGATAAAGCCTGGGTCTTGACTCTATTAAAGTACCATCCAAATCAAAAAATATATTTCCCATTGTCTTTAGTCATATGCTTCCACTCTTCCCTTAACCCAGTAGCCAATTCTGTTTCCGGTGTATCAGGTAATAAATATTGTTTCATTTTACTATTGTCAAATACAAAACTGCGCCCCTGTGCAGTACCAGGCATAGTTTCAATATTAATAGATTTACCAATAATCATGAACAACATTTTGACTAATTCACTGATTGATATTGGATTACTCCCTACCAAATTAATTGGACCAACATTACTATCCAGAGATAAACTGCTTATAATGCAATCAATTACATCTTTAATGTAAATAAATGATCTGAGTTCATTACCACTTCCCCAAATCTGTACTGGCTCTTCATTAATTATCTTTTTAATTGTAACTGGTATAATTTTTTGATATGCTTCTTCACCAGGGCCATAAACATGTCCAACTCGAAGTATATGAAACGATTTATCCTTCTCATTTGCCCAGGCTTCTATCATCTTTTCGCCATAAAGTTTTGAATAACCGTATAACGAGGCAGGTTCTATTAATGACGATTCAGATATAAGATCAGCTTTCCCATATACATCCAGTGTACTCAAATAGATGACTTTTCGTAAATTAGGTAAATCTGCTTGTAATAATTTTTCAGTATTATAAATATTTTCACCGCACTTTTGCCAGTCATTCGCCCGTGATGCGTTTTTGGGTGTATAAGCGCCTGCATGAATAATTGTATCAATCGAATTACCATACCCAGATTCCATAAAATATTCTTTTTCGAACCGGTAATCGTTATGCAACAGATATGGGGAGCTCATATTCGGAGTTGATGTTAAAGATAAAATGTTATCAATACCATAACGCGTAATAAGTGCAGCATGCAAATGCTGCCCAATAAATCCCGAAGCTCCTGTCAATAAAATCATTATAAATTTTTAATACTTTTCGCAACCTCTTCAGATTGCATCAGTAACGGTTTGGTATCCATACCTCTTAACCATAATAACCCATCTCTTAACGGATTTATTTTAACTTGTAATTTTGGAAATTCATTATACAAGGCAATATCTTTAAAAATTTCAGGTAAGTTTAAACCTGCTTCTGTAAAGAACAATACAGTGGTAAAAAATCTTGAAATATTTATCTCCGTAGGATTAGGAATTCCATTTTTGTCATAAGTCATATCCACACCAAATATTCCGTGTGGTTTATCTGATACGGCCTTTATAGTTTCTATTGAGATTCTGTCAACTTCAGAATTAGAATAAGTTTGCCCAACTTTAGTAACACCGGTAACACCCGAAACTGTTCTATTACCATGTGTCCATCCTTTGCGTATTCTGGTTTGAGCTACAACTAATTCACCTTCATGCCAAATGGATAACCAAGTTACTGTATCTGGCGTTAACATTTCAGCTGCAACAAAATCTCCCCATCCACTATATCTGTCTAACCAGCCTTTTGCAAAAACAAAGTCATTGGTAGGTAAAGCCCCTTTACCCCCTCCTCCAATTGATGAGGCTCTCAACCATATATTTCCTTTTTTATCAGCTAAATCACTAAATGCTCTTTTCAGGTCGTCCTGATTATTTATTAAATAATTTGTAGGAACTGTAATACCCGCTTCTTTGCACTTCAAATAAGTTTTATATTTATGAACACAAGTATCTATAACCTGATGATCTGGCATGAACGTTTTAACTCCGCATGCATGAATTTCATCTCTAAATTTTGAGGCATGAAAGATTTCCAAATCGTTCTGAAAATGAATTAAATCTGGTTTAACCTTATTCAATAATAACAACAATGATTTTTTATAATCATTTGAATCAGCGTAAGGTATGTAATATTTTTCTTTAGCATTAGATAATACCAGATCAGTTGGTTCACTTCCCATTCCCACAATCACTTCTTCTTTACTGCTCTTTAGAAGTGAATTGATCACGCCTTCAGAAGGTGCTCCACCAGCCCCGGCAATTAATATTTTTTTCATTTTTTATAAGTTAAAAACGCCTCGTATTCTCTGATGTAATCTTCTTCAGTGTATTTTTCTGAGGCTAAGACCAATAATACAGCACCAGAAGAAAAATTATTTAAATCCCGCCAAATTCCAGGGGGGATATAAAGACCGTAATTGGGCCTGTTCAAAGTAACGGTTTTCTTGATGACACCATCATCGAGCACTACATCAAAGCTTCCGCTTGCTGCTACAATTAATTGCTCCAATTGCTTATGGGCATGCCCCCCCCTTGTCTCCCCTCCCGGCACATCATATAAATAATAAACCCTTTTGATATTAAACGGAATTTCAACACAACTGCTTACCGGTGTTATATTTCCGGCACGATTATGAATTTTAGGAAGCTCAATTACGTTACAATTATATATGGAGGCGTTCATTTTTTTGTTTTTAAAAAGCTTTGGTAGTCTCTTTGATAATCGAACTCATCATAATTTGTAGAAGCAACAACAAAAGCTAAAGAATTGGTAGAAAAATTAATCATTTCCCTCCAAATATTATTAGGCACGTATAAACCATAATATGATCTGTTTAAGGAAAACGTTTGCTTAATACTTCCATTATCAACCACCACCTCAAAACTACCAGATATGGCAATAATGAACTCCTGATTTTCATAATAAGAATGTCCTCCTCTAATTGCTCCACCAGGAACATCATATATCCAATACGAACGTTTGATCTGAAAAGGAACATGATTATTCTCTTCTAAAAAAGACAGGTTTCCTCTTTCATCCAAAATTTTTGGAAGTTCAATAATTTTAGCAGATCCGATATTCATATTAACATTAAGCTAAGACTTCCTTAAACGCTCTTCTAGCGGTTAAAATAAAACCAACGATGAATATTCCTATCACCCCTCCCAGAACTATTCCTTTCAGCTTTCCTACTTTTACCTTTTCCAATGGTAAAATTGGAGTATCAATAACCTGAATCAATGGCGTTTCCTGCAGCAAAGACATTTTCGCCAGCTCGAGGTTTTTTACCAACTCTCCCAAAATGGCTGTATTGGCCTGTACATCTACCTGCCTGCGTTGAGAAGGTACATGAAGTGATTGAAGCAACGGATTAGCATTTGGTGCAGCGTCTATAGATGATGCTACACCTGAAATGGCCGCATTTAACGCACGTCTTACAGAATCTGTTTGCCTTTGTAATATGGCAACGTTTTTACTTGATTTTTCAGTCTTGGTCTGTATGTAAAAGTCAGATACTCCCCGTTCTAAAATCTCCACGAAATATTTAGAAAATAGTTCATTCGTTGAACTTACCTCAAGAGAAATGATACTCAGCTTTTTATCTATTTTGTTAACGGTAAGATTATTCTCTATTATCTTTTTATATAAAACTCCAAGTATGCTATCCTGTTTTAGCGTAAACTTCGAGCGATCGGTGTTAGGAAAAAAATGCATGTTTTCTAAACCCGGCTTCCCCTCCCATTTATCTCTGAATTCATTGAGATCGATATATAATTCTGCCAATGTTTCTTTTTTATCATTGACATTTACGGTGGTTAACAATGTCTTTTCTACCATCAAACGAGATTTCATCAACTCTAATAAATTATCGCCTGAAAACTCTCCTCCCGCACTTGTTCCACCTAAGTCTATACCAAATTGACTTGCTAAACCCAAAGCACTACTAAGCCCACCTCCAGATTTTTCATCTTGTAAAGCAAAACTTAGTTCTGCTTTATAAACAGGTTTTTTTACCAACGCATAAACAAATCCAGCGGCTCCTCCAATAATTCCTGCTACCAAAATAATAACCCATCTTGATAACAAATAGCGCCACCATTGCATCACTTTTAAAACTAGTTCCTTTAAAGAGACCTCATCAGCATTATTTAAAGCTTTTCCCTGTTCGATCTTATTCATAATCTTCACTGCTTTATTTATTATCTGTTAAGGCTTAATATTCCTAATATTATAGCTCCTAATGATGCTAATCCTGTTGTAAAGCCCAAAATAGTCTGAGCCGTATTATTATTGCTAATAGGCTTCTTTGGGACATAAATCTCACTACCAGGTTTTACATTGGGGTGATTGTTAAAGAAAAGAATTTTGCGTGTTCCTTTGACTGTGCCATTAGGATAAACAACGTAAGCACCCTTCTTAAATGCCTTAGGTGAATATCCACCCGCGTTTAAGACATAATCATTAAATGATTTTGACTTAATATAAACCACCGCACTTGGATAAAGCACTTCGCCGTTTACACGAACTACTTGCTGTTGTTTAGGCACCCTAACCACATCACCATCCTCCAGCAAAAGATCAATTTTTGACCCGGGAGATTTAAGGATTTTGGTTAAATCAATACCCACGTAATTATTTCTCGGCTGTTCCTGCTCCTTGAAAGCGGTTGAATCTGAATCCTTACCTGAGATCTTATCATCCCTTTTTAAGCGCTTAACCTGCTCTAGTCGCTCTTTTTCAATAGCGGCGGTATCTGCCTTAGTTTTATCTACACCCAAAATGGCTATGTTATCCCGCTTCAATGAACCACCTTCAACATCTGCGGATGCGGTAAGACCACCGGCACGAACAACCAGATCAGAAATCTTCTCATCCTTTTTAGAGATCGTGTATGATCCGGGATAAAGCACCTCGCCTTCTATTTTTACTGTTCTTTGCTTCTGATATCCTGGTAGGTTATGAACAGACACTATGTCAAATGGTTGTAATACAAAATTAATACTATCCAATTTAAGCTTACTGTCTATATCAATGCTAAATACTTCAGCAACCTTACTACTTTTGGAATGCGGATCAGAGTTATTTATCCTTCTGGCTACCTCTATACGCTTAGGGCTTGCCCCTTCTGTAAGTCCACCTGACTTCAAAATCAAATCTTCCACTTTCATATTTTCTGAAAAAGCCATTGTTCCTGGTTTTCTCACCGACCCATTAATGGTGATTAGATATTTGTTTCGCAGATCAAAAATGGAGGCTACATAAACACTATCTTCCCGCTGCAGGGGTATAGATACGCTTTTACTCATCACATCTTTTATATTAAAAGATATCATCTCCTTGCTGTTGTCTGCTTTTAAACGGGTAATTGTTCCACGGTCCATAAAGGCATCCTCCTTTAATCCCGCGGCATTTTCAATCAATTTATTAAGTGTAAGTCCTTTCTGCAATTCATATTCACCCGGTCTGAAAACTGCACCAGTGATCGTAACCCGGTTTTCAAATCTGTTAAGTATCGATTGTATAAAATACTTATCACCTCGTAAAGGAATATAATTTTTGTAATCATCCTCTATCACATCTGTTAACTTGCGCTGCTGATCACTTATTTGTGAAACCTTAATCCGAGCAGTATAAGCACTATCTGTAAACCCTCCCGCATATCCTAAGATGTCTTGCAAGCTTTCGCCGGGGACGACTTCAAATAATGCAGGAATCTTTACCTGACCAGATAGTTCAACCCTTGTCCTGTACGATGGTACACGTACAACATCCTGATCTCTTAAAGAGATGTTATCTTTCTGACTTCCTTTAACTAAAAAGTCATAAACATCAAGATGCCTAATAATATGATTATCACGGATTACTTCTATTTGACGTAAGCTACCATTTTCTGTTGGACCGCCGGCAGCATAAAGGGCATTAAAAACTGTAGAAAGTGAAGACAGGGTATACGTTCCAGGCCTTAACAATTGGCCTACCATGATCACCTTAATGCTGCGGATATTACCTAAACTAACCTGAACCGAAGTTCCGCGTCCGATAGCATAATTACTTGCCGATAACTTACTTTTTATAAGCGATGTTGCAGTTTCAATAGTTTTTCCGCCTACGTTTAATATACCTACCCCCGGAATATTGATGTTCCCTTCGGGAGACACCTCCAATTTCCAATTTACAACAGAACTACCATATACACTAATATTGAGCTGATCATCAGGGCCAACAATATAGTTAACTGGGGTTGCAACTTTCAAGTTAGGTTCAAAGCTGTTATTTTTATTCTTAAAAATATCAGCGCCAAATATTTTAGGTTTAAAATTTTCGAATAAATCTTTCCGTACCGATGTCGTATCGAGTGTATCCACCCGGTAGCTTGGCTTCCGTGAACTCATAATAATAGTATCCATTGATTTACTATTACCTCCAGGTTGCTTACCGCGAATATCCTTAATTCTGGCTTGCAGTTTTTGTACTTGCGCATTGGATAGGCCCCGAGTTTGGGCCTGCTGCAATAACTGCACATCACTCAAACCAGCAGTTTGTGCCTGCTGTAGCAATTGTGTGATTTGTTGATCGGATAGATCATCAATGTTTACAGAAGAAATATTTTGAAGATTGGTTTGCGCCGAGGCACATTCTGTAACTCCGAAACACAAACACAGGAGAAACAAAAAGATCAGAAAATTACGTTTAATCATAGGTCAAATCTATTAGAGCATGCCAAGAAACTCCAATAAGTAAAATATATATTTTGGCAAAAGTACTTCAAATTATTATTTTATAGAAACAATAAATAAGGTTTTAATTTTTTTAAAACCATTAGCTCATAACCCCGTCTTACTAAACACAGGCTTCTTCACTATCTCAATTTAACATCATTACGTTAACAATCACATTAACGTAACAGTTAGTGATTTATTTGAGACTTTGTAATATTGGCCAACCCAGATTAAATTCAGTCCTTCTACCAGCGTCCATTAACCAAATTTTAATTCACGCACTTTATTCATTAATGTAATTTTCTTTATTCCAGGTTAACCATTTTATCCATTTTTCGTACAAGGGTTAACTTATTAACTGATACAGTTGTTATTTACCTGTTATACAAGCAAATAACAACCAGTCGGAAATATTTCGCCAACCATCTACCTTATCGCTTAAAAAAAAATGTCCAGGTAATGAACAGGTGTTTATATATATTTATTTTACTATTAATTTATTCCGGAACACACGGTCAAACCTGTACCCTGAATGTTAATATAACTTCTACGGGAACGACGATTTGCGCGGGAAACAGTGTTTTGCTAACTGCGAATACTTCTGCAGGAACAGGCCCATATACCTTTGCCTGGAGCACAGGCGAAACCACCCCATCCATCAGTGTTAATAAAGAGGGTACTTATTCCGTATCGGTGACTGATAAAACACCCGGATGTCAACCAGTTACCAAAAGTATTGCTATTACGGTATCCCCTACACCCGGGGCGCCAATTGCCGGATCGAAAATAGTATGTCAGAATGATGTGGCTACGCTGACGGCTATAGGACCAGGTGGTACCTATCAATGGTATGATGCACCAACCGGAGGAAATTTTCTGGGTAGCGGTGATACTTATACTACGAATCCTATTTCAGCTAATACGATTTTCTATGTAGAAACAACGCTATCAGGTTGTACCAGCCCGAGGACAGCGGTTTCGGTTTATGTAGCCGGTAAACCTACGGTACAGGGCACAACAGTATGTGCAGGCAGCCCTGCAACATTGTCGGCAAGCGGCGGAGATAGTTACAGCTGGTACGATGCGGCCTCGGGAGGTAACCAGGTCGGTACCGGTCCAACTTTTACTATACCAGCATTGCAACAAAACACGATTTTTTATCTCGAAGCCATCGTTAACGGCTGTCCCAGCGGCCGGCTACCGGTTGTAGCTCGTGTTAGCACTCCGCCGGCCGCTCCCAAAGCATCTGGCGCTACTATCTGCAAAGGTTCAGTTGCCAGTTTACATGCCGATGTCCCGGCGGGCATTATCAACTGGTTTGATACCCCCAGCGGCGGTACTCCGCTAATATCCAGCCCTGACTTTACCACACCGGTGCTAACAGCCACTACAACATACTATGTCCAAACGTCGTTAAACGATTGTCAGAGCGACCGGGTGCCGGTAGTAGTAACAGTTAATCCTATACCAAGCCCTCCGGATCCGCAAACGGTTACTATTTGTTATGGCACAAACACTCTGCTAAGCTTGCCTGGCGCCCCTTCGGGTACTTATCAATGGTATGATGCTCCTCAGGATGGGCGCTTGCTGGCAACCGGTCTCAATTATTCCACGCCCACACTAACCCATTCAACCACTTATTATGTATTGAATGTCAATGGCGGCTGCACAAGCGACCGCTCGCCTATTCAAGTTATCGTCAGTCCAGCTGTTGAAGCCCCATCAGTATCCGGCGCGCTGATTTGTTCAGGCTCATTCGCTACGCTGACAGCCAGCGCAACGCAGGGAGCTTCGTTAGAGTGGTATGATGCTCCAACAGGCGGCACTAAATTGTCGACCACAGCCAATTTTACTACTCCTGCTCTTACTGCCAGCATAACCTATTATGTTCAGGCTGTTGTATCAGGATGTATCAGCGCAAGAATAGCCGTACCAGTTACCGTACTGCCTCCCCCCCCTGCACCAGCGGCATCTCCGGTTACTATTTGCGCAGGAGAGCGGGCATCGCTCGCTGCAAGCGGAGGCAATGGTAATTATGCCTGGTATGAC
>NZ_JBCECK010000036.1:0-4468 GCF_039207105.1 Mucilaginibacter sp. | reverse complement strand
AAGCGGCGGAACAATGCTTTCCGGCACTGCTAACTTTGTAACTCCGGCTTTAAATGCTACAACCACCTACTATGTACAAACTGTGATAAATGGCTGTACAAGTGCTCGTACGCCCGTTATCGTTACTGTAAATCAACTGGCACCTCCACCCTCTGTTACAGGAACAACCGTTTGTTCCGGCATGCCGGCCACATTAAACGCCAGTGCAGCACCGGGAAGTACGCTTAACTGGTATAGTACCCCCACAGGGGGCGAGCCGGTGTTTACGGGGTCTACCTTAAATATACCCGCCCTGTCTCAAACTACTACCTATTATGTACAAAATATAACAGCTCCTTGCAATAGTGTCCGTGTGCCGGTTACTGCAACTGTTAGCGCTCCGGATAATATTAGTTTCCAATATCCTTCAGGTACTTTCAGTACATCTGGTACCAATCCTATACCTATAATAAGAAGTCATACTGAAGTTGAATTCAGCGCTAAACCAAATGGCTTGGTTTTTGTAAACACCAGCACTGGAGAAATAGATCTTCATAATTCTCGTCCTGGAAAGTATACCATTACTATGACCAGCAAAGGACCGTGCGGTGGTACTTATAACGCCAACGTGATGATCAATGACAACCCAAGTCCTGATTTTAGTTTTAATCATGCTTATTGTCAGGACGGGATAAATCCATTTCCTTTTTTTGTTCTTGGAGCGAGTGCAGGTTTTCTAAGCGCTACGCCATCAGGACTCGTTTTTGTTAACAATAGTACCGGTGAAATAAATCTGAGTGCAAGCACTCCGGGTACATACCTCATCACTAATACCATCAACATTGGAGCCGGCACAGAGCCACTGACGGATACGGCCACTGTGAGGATTGATAAACCCGTTAACGTAAATGCAGGCCCGGATCAATTTGTCCCGGCAGGTACACCGGTGAATTTATCCGGACATGTCGGCGGTGTTCCCGGTGGTAAATGGTCAAGCGCTTCCGGTTCTTTTGCCGATGAGAATTCATTATCAACGGTATACACTCCGGCACCGGGAGAACAAACTGCCATACTAAAGCTTACTTCCGACAATCCGGCTAATGCCTGCGGGCCAAGATCAGATGAGGTTGTTATCCACTTTGTGCCAGCTCCGGCAGCTCCCACAGCCTCTGGGGTATCAATTTGTTTGGGTAGCGAAGCAACGCTTAACGCTACAGCACCCGGAGGTACATACAGTTGGTATGACGCTGCTACCGGTGGTAACTTACTAAGTACCGGCGCAAGTTATACCACTTTACCGCTCACTGTGAACACTACTTACTACGTAGAAACCAAAGTTGGCGGGCAAACCAGTAGCAGAACGGCTGTGCAGGTAACCGTGAATCCTGAACCTACGGCTCCCGTTGCTCCCGGACTTAATGTATGTAAAGGGCAGATGGCTCATCTTACAGCCAGCGGTTCTACCGGCACTTACAGATGGTATGATGCAGCCTTTGGCGGAAACCTCCTATCCTTAAATGACACTTACGAAACTACAGCATTAAATTCGCCGGCAACATATTATGTAGAAGCGGTAATTCAGGACTGTGTTAGTCCGAGAACGCGTGTTGATGTAGGTATTAATCCATTGCCCAGCATTACCAGCCCTGAAAATGGAACGATCTGTAGCGGCAACCCACTCAATTATTCAATAACCGCTGATGTTGCCACGGCCACTTTTTCCTGGAGCAGAATCGCTGTAGAAGGTATTAGCAACCCGGCGGTAACTAACCAAACCACAGCTTCAATTGGTGAAACATTAATCAATACTACAGGCAGTGCTATTGATGTAAGCTATCTTATCACTCCTTTTAATGGTGATTGCGCCGGTCAGGTATTTACTTATGTAGTTAGGGTTTTTCCTACACCGGTAATGACCAGCCCTGCGGCAAGAACTATATGCAATATGACCAGCAGTAATTATTCTGTAAGTTTCAGCGTTCCGGGAACAAGTTTTAACTGGAGCAGGGCTGCTGTGGCAGGCATCAGCAATGCTCCGGTTTCCGGGCAGGCGGCCAGTACCATCCGGGAAGTGCTGTTTAATACAACGAATGCTCCTGTAGATGTTACTTACGTATTCAATTATCAAACGGCCAATTGTCAGGGTCTTCCTACCCAGTTGGTTGTAACAGTAAATCCAACAGTAAACATCATTAGTCAGACAAGAGGTAACATCTGCAGCGGAACACCTCAGGATTACACCATTCAATCAAACGTACCATCCGCCACTTTTAGTTGGCAGCGAGCGGCTGTAGCTAATATCAGCAATGCTGCAGTAACCGACCAATCAGGTTCCAGGATTGACGAAACACTGGTCAATACGAGCGGAAACACCGTATTTGTAGCCTATATCATCACACCCTCGGCTTTCGGTTGCCAGGGTACACCTATTGCCTATTTTGTATCTGTAGGTCCGCAACCCTTAACTCCAATAGCCAATAGTAATTCACCGGTTTGTAACGGGAATACAGTACAATTACGTACAGCGCCGGTTCAAAATGCCAGCTATCTCTGGACAGGACCAAACGGATACAGCTCTAACCTGCAAAATCCGGATATTAAGAACGTGACCGCAGCAGCCTCTGGTGTTTACAGCTTGTATGTAACCGTAAACGGATGTACCAGTGTGGCAGGTACTACCACGGTTGTTATTAATGAACCGCCAAGTGCTGATGCCGGGCCCGACCAGTTGGTTTGTATCTCAGCCTCTGGTATCCAGTTAGCTGGAAAGATAACCGGAGGGACAACAACAGGCATATGGAAAAGTAGTGGTAGTGGTACCTTTTCGCCGGCAAGTAACGTACTAAATGCCACCTACATTCCATCAGCCCAGGATAGAAACAAGGGTGATGTTACATTAACCTTGACCTCTACCAGTAAGGACGACTGCACTATAGCTACATCAGATATGCAGATTGTTTTTGGGCTATCGCCCGCAGCGGATGCAGGTGCTGATATAAAAGTCTGCGCGCAGGATCCGGCCGTTCCACTCAATGGCAAACTCCTGGTTACAGGTGGAGCAAGATGGAGCACATCCGGAAGCGGAAGTTTCAGCCCATCTGCTAATCAATTAGATGCTAATTATATACCAAGCCCACAAGACGTCACCACTGGCTCCGTAACCTTAACCTTATTAGCAACCGATGCCGACCCAATTTGCTATGAACCAACAGACCAATTGCAGGTCAGTTTTATTCCGCCGCCTACAGTTAATGCCGGAAATATCAGATATGTACTTAAAGACCGCGAGATTACGCTGAATCCTGTGATTAGTGATTCAAACGTGCAGTATTTATGGTCGCCCAGTACAGGCCTCAGCAGTACCACCATAAAAAACCCCGTAGTTACGGGTGATGTAGACCGAACCTATATCCTTCAGGTAACCGATAGTCGTGGATGTATAAGCCGGGATGCCGTATTCATCAAAGTATCACCGGAACTTACTGTCCCTAATACATTTACGCCTAATGGCGATGGGATCAATGATTTCTGGGAAATAAAGGGTTTAATCGCCTATCAGGAAGCTGTGATCGATATTTTCAACCGTTACGGTACAAAATTATATCATAGCATTGGATACAATATCCCCTGGGATGGAACTTATAATGGCCAGGCATTATCGCCAGGTACTTACTACTATATTATCAACACTAAAGTTAATAATCAGGTTCTTTCCGGGCCTGTTACTATAATAAAATAACATCCCATGTTAAAAGCCTGCAAAATATTATATCTTATTATCCTTGTGGCATTGAGCCAATTTTGCCTGGCTCAGCAAAAGCCGCAATATACCCAGTACGTTTTTAATAATTATTTATTAAATCCGGCTTTATCAGGCATTGAAAATTACACAGATGTAAAGGCCGGATACCGCAGCCAATGGACTGGATTAGAAGGGGCTCCGGTTACCGGCTACCTCACCATCAATGCCCCGATCGGGAAAAACTTTGTTCAGGGCGATGCCACCGCTTTTCCAGCCGGTGGAGGGGTTAATCCCTCCAGCAGGCTATACACTCAACAGTACCAGGCCGCTGAACCTCATCATGGTATTGGCTTAACCATTGTTTCAGATAAAACCGGCCCTATATCACAAACCACTATCGATGCAACTTATGCTTATCACCTGGGATTAACTTCAAGGCTTAATTTGGCTGTTGGCGTAGCGGGAGGTTTCAGCCATAATGTCCTTAACCTTTCGCAGATCACTTTAGTAAACCCGCTGGACCCCGTATTTTATAACCTTGATAATAATCAATGGAAACCGGATCTGGGATTTGGCGTTTGGGCCTATGCCTCTGATTATTTTGTTGGCTTTTCGGTTCAGCAACTCCTTCCTCAAAATCTGTTCGTTACCACTAAAGACAATGCCTACTTAAACAAAACGGTGCCCCATTACTTTTTAACCGGCGGCTTTAAAGTGTTTTTAAATGACGATATGACCCTGTTGCCA
>NZ_JBCECK010000035.1:0-42270 GCF_039207105.1 Mucilaginibacter sp. | reverse complement strand
AGGTAACCTATACCATCGTTGTCAATAACCACACCGTCAACCACCCATAAAGGATTATTCTTATCGTTAGTAAAAGAAGTTATACCCCTTAAACGTACGCTTGAAGCAGAACCTGGTTGCCCTGACGTTGAAGCTATTGTTAAACCAGATGTACGGCCTTGTAAAGCTTGTTCAATACGGTTAACCGGTTGTTTTTCCAGATCGGTAGCTTTAACGCCTGATATGGCACCCGTAACTACACTTTTCTTTTGTGTACCGTACCCTACTACAACTACTTCGTTCAAATCATTATGAATTTCGTCAAGTGTAACATTAATACCGGTTTGACCACCTACAGCCACGCTTTTAGGAGCAAAACCAATAAAAGAAAATGTTAAAATAGCATTTGGCGCTACACTAATGCTGTAATGGCCGGTATTATCGGTTAATGTGCCGTTTGTTGTACCTTTTACAGCAACGGTAACGCCAGGCAATGATTGGCCGGCCTTATCAACAACCTTACCTTTTACAGTAGTGTTTTGTGCTAATGCCATATTCAGTGCCCCAAAAAGAAGGAAGATGAATAGAGTAATTTTTTTTCTCATAAAATTTTAATAGTTAAAAAACATTTGAATTGGTTTGGATTGTGCGATAATGTAAACCGCAAAAAATCACATGGCATCATTAGCCGTCAGGGGAGCTCACGCAAATCATTTAAAAATTAGTATTAATTGGTTTATCAGCATGCAGCCAGATTTGCTGCTCTGTTGGTTCAAATTTATATAAATACAGGTCAATAAAACAATACTTAAAAATCACAATTATCTGATAATTAGTTTGTTATATTAATTTTAATACGTTTAATGAAATATTAAAAAGAAAGATTAATGCTTATATATCAGTATAATATTGAGCTTCGTGTACTCAAAACACAGCCATTTTAATACGCTTGAATCCTTGATCTGAAAAAACCTCCAGTAGTCTGTTTAACGTTGTATTATATGCTTGTTTTTCACTTTTTGCGCACTACAACGTTTTCGTAAATTATTGTATCAGGTTAGTTACAATTGGCAATTTTCTTCTACTTTTAAGATCCTTAAAGAAGGGATTAACCAGTCCTTCTTTTAAAAGAAACCGATTATAAACCATGATAAAACCTATACCCTTACTTTATGTATTGCTTTTATGCGTTGTGATGAACCCTGTATTTGGGCAAAAAACCATCAACATAAACAGCACGGTACATCAGCATATTTTTAATGGGGCCGAAATTGAATACCTGGAAGATAATTCCAATAAACTGACTATTGATGATATCAGGACCGATTCTGTAAGCCATCTTTTTCAGGTTAATAAGGGGTATTACCCTAAAAACAAGAATGTCAGATCTGATTATTGGTATAAGATCAAGGTAAACTTTGACGGACCGATGGATGAGAAGCAATCGGTATTTGAGTTTTTTGATCAAACCACCGAACTTATTACGGCTTATGTTCCCGATAATAAAGGACTGTACACGTCTAAAACTGCCGGAGCTTCTACAAATTTTGTTAACCGCCTTTACCACCATAAAAACTTTGAATTTTCTATCAACAATAAACTAAAAGGTGAGCATATCTATTATTTCAAGATCAGATCGGCTAATTCCATCAATGTGATCATCGTTTATCGTACCATAGGTTACTTTATTCACTATGCTTTAACTGAGTATTTAACTTACGGTTTATTCTATGGCATGCTGCTCATATTCTGTTTTCATAACCTCCTTATGTTTCTGGCGGTACGGAAAAAGCATTATTTATTTTATGTGCTGTATGTTATGAGTGTTGGTTTTTATGAAATGAGTACAGATGGCATTGCTTTTCAATATATCTGGCCGGAACTGCCAGGTTTAAATGCTTATGCCTACGGTGTATCGCTATACTTTATAAGCCTTTTCGCCTTGTTGTTTACCAAAGATCTTTTAGATGTTCGCCATAAGGCTCCAATATTTAATAAGATCATCAATTACGTTATTGGCTTCAGAACCTTATATCTGCTGTTTTGCCTTTTCATTAATCCAGGTTTTTTCATTTACAAATTTGTTGAGGTAGTCCCGTTATCGGTAGCCTTTGTAACTGGTATAAAAATTTGGAGCAATGGCTATAAACCGGCCAGGTTCTTTGTTGTGGCCTATGCATCTTTATTTATCGGCGTAATATTTAAGGTGATCAGCGTTCTTGGGGCGGTAAGAGGCATGGGTCTTTTCGCTTTTTATGGTTTGAGTTTTAGCTTTATTGCCGAAATGATATTTTTTTCAATAGCTATAGCCGATCAGGTAAGGTTGCTGAGAACCGAAAAGGAGGCTGCTAAAGATGAGATCATCAGGCAAATGGCCATCACCAATCAACTAAAAGATTCCATTAACCAGGAACTTGAAATTAAGGTTAATGAACGCACCCGGCAGGTGATTGAAAAATCAAGAAAAATATCGGAGCAGGCAGAGGTTATTGAGCAGCAAAACGCCGACCTCATTAATACCAATAAAGAAATTGAAAGGCAAGCCGCGGAAATTTCGCTGATGAACGTTTTACTGGAACGTGATAATATACAACTGAAACATAACATTGAAAAAGTTACCGATGCAAGGGTGCTTTCCGCAGAATTATCATTTGAAGAGTTCAGTTCCACATACCCCGATCAGGAAAGCTGCAACAAATTTCTGTCGGAGTTAAAATGGGCAAAAGGTTATGGCTGCCTAAAGTGCGCAAGTACGCTATACAAAAATGGCAGGGCGCCATATAGCCGCAGGTGTACCAAATGCGGTTATGAAGAGTCGGTACTTTTTAATACCATATTTCAAAACAACAGGATACCTATAAACAAGGCATTTTATGTGGTTTATTTAATGTATTCAACAAAAGGCACTATTTCTTCATACCAGCTTTCCGAAAAAATAGGCATACGGCAAAGCACTTGCTGGCAATATGCTATCCGGATAAAAAAGGTGATGAACGAACATAAAAAGGACGGTAGAAAAGGTGCCAACCAGGGATGGAGCAGATTAGTGATCGATCATAAACCTGCAGTTACCGGCAGGATTAAAGACGGAGCTGTTAGAACCGAAAATGTACTATAAAAGAAAACGCCTTAATGTGATTAAGACGTTCTTTTTTAATGCTTATTTCTTCTTGATGAGTGCAAGCAGCTTATCAAATATGGCGGTGTTAGGATAAGCTCCTCTAAAATCGCCGGAATGCGGACCGTAGGCAAAAACAGGCACCGGGGTTCCGGTATGATCATTAGTGCTAAAATCGCCCCAAACATATCCGTTGGTTATATTACCATCTATTAAGGTTAGGCCTCCGGTTTCATGATCAGCAGTTATAATTACCAGCGTTTCACCGTCTTCATCGGCAAACCGTAAAGCATCGCCAACAACACGGTCAAAGTCGCTGTTTTCAGTTACCACTTGTTTAAGGTTATTGTTGTGGCCGCCATGATCAATCTGTGAGCCTTCAATCATCATAAAAAAGCCTTCAGGATTATTTTTAAATGTATTGGTAACCTTGTTAAAGGCCTGGGCCAGGTAATTGCCCCTTCCCTCCATTTTTGGACGAGTTACAGTATCATCCATCAGTCCAACTATTTTTTGAGCCGGCGATTTCAAAAATTCATCAAAATTGCGAATCACGGTATAGCCTCTTTCCTGAAGTCTATCCAAAGGTGATTTTCCATTAGTTTTTGGCCAAAAATCTTTATATCCTGAACCCAAAAGGATATCAATAGGCGTAGATACCATATCATTTGCGATGGCTAAGGTATTGCTTCTTTCAGACTGGTGAGCGTAAAAAACCGCAGGAGTAGCATCTGTTAATTCACATGCTACAATATCCGCGGTTTTCTTTCCGGCCTCCGAGCTATAAACCGCCAATGATTTTAAAGGCTTACCGGATGGGTCTACCCCTACCGCGCGGTCATTAGTTTTTTGGCCGGTGGCAAATGCCGTCCCCCCTGCTGCCGAATCGGTAATGTAAGCATCAGCCGCGTTGGTTATAGAAAACCCAATGTTAGGGATCTGGAAAATATTTAGCTGCCCCCTATTGGCGGTATAGGTTGAATAAATTTGTGATAGCCCCATACCATCACCAATACATAAAATAATGTTTTTAACCTTCTTTAATGAGCCATCAGATTTATAAGTTGGGTGATATATTTCATACGGCGTGGTTGATACATATTCATTATGCGGTTTGTTATTCAAGAAATCGCCCAGCTCCTCTACTTTATCGGTACCTATAACGTCAACACCCAGTTTCATGAGTGCGATCCAGCTGCTTTTTGTATCAGGAGTTTCCCAAAAACGGATCTTTTTGCCGGCGTTATGTACGCTGTCTATGCCACCTTTTAATTTGGCAATCTCCGCACTGTTTAACACACCTTTACCATTCCATTTCATATATTTACCAAACGGAAAACTTACCAAACCTATCCGCTTCCACTGTTCTGAGTTAAACCCATCCATATGATCCACATCAAATGATATCCATTCCGGATAGTTACTGAACTCAGCAGGCGGAGGCACAGCACCTGTCATCACGATAGACAGACGGCCAGGGTGCCCCGGATAAGAAAAATATTGCTCCAGCGGTTTAAGCTCTTTAATTACCAAAGGCAGTACAGCTTTATGATCTTCCTTTATTTCGATAAGCAAACGAAGCTGCCTTTTAGCATCCCGCTGAAACTTTTCAATCAAAGGATCGATATAAAGTAGCTTCAATGAGCGTTTAGCAGTGATATCCTTTTTATTATGCGCTACCATGAGCTCGCCGTTAACCGCATAAACGTCAGCTTCAATAGAGCCAAAGCCTTTTTCATAAGCACGCAAAAACGGGATATTGTTGTGATAATCATTATGCGAATGCGCGTCGGCAACGGTATAAGTTTTAGTTTGCGCGTTTACAGTTAAACCACTGTTAGCCAGCACTCCTAAAACAGTAGCTACTTTAATAAATTTATTCATCATGCTTTTAATATAATATGGCAATGCCTATGTTTATGGGATTTTAATTTTTGCCAAAGAAACTGTTATGTTGTTAAGCCAAATTAAAATAAATATTAAAGCTAAAAGCCTTTAACCGTTTGTAATTTTTATATTATAAAGCAAAGTACTGAATAAGAAAACTTTGGTAATTGAAATAATTTGATCTATTCGCAATCAATAGTGCATCTGTTCACATAAAAATCCATAGCTGGTTAATACATCTATAATTAGAATTGCGTCATTATGTTTACTTTGTACACGGAGTACTTTATCTTCATCTGTCAGGTCAATAGTCCAATTTTCTTCTCCTAACATAGCATTAAGCGCACGCGCTATATACCGTCTGTCAGTTTTATTATTAACAGAGGTTTTATAAATGAAAATATTGTTTGCTGTTACCTGCTCCATACCTATCTGAATAACCCTTACAAACCTCAGTATTATTCATCTTGCCAGGTATCCCCAATTTGAGTGATTTTAATCACTGTAATACTTAGCCGTTGAGTTAATAAATGAATCCAATTGCATGAATTTAGTGTACAAAATACACCACAATCATACAATTGTAAACAATACCATATACAACTGTAATACAGAAACAAACAGTAAAATTTTAGGTATATTTGTGTATAAAGTACACTATAAAACAATCAATAAAATGAACTCCATAAAAACTACACCGGTAACTATGAGTAATGCTCAAAACACCGTTAAAAAAATTGTTATTATTGGGGGTGGTTTTGCCGGCATAAACCTTGCCGAGCAGGTAGCCAAAAACAAAAATTATCAGGTTATTTTGCTTGATAAAAATAATTATAACTATTTCCCACCCCTGCTTTATCAGGTGGCAACCAGTTTTCTTGACGCTTCGGATATTAGTTATCCCTTCCGTAAAATGTTTCGGAACAAAAGGATAAGTTACCGGATGGCCGAAGTATTAAAAATAGACCCGGCATCACAAACTGTACATTTAGCCAACGAAGAACTTACATATGACTACCTGGTATTTGCATCAGGTGCCCGAATAAACTTTTTCGGGATGGACAATGTTCAGAAGAATGCCATCCCTATGAAAACCATTGACGATGCCCTGCGCATGCGTAATTCCTTACTGCAAACAATGGAACAGGCCGCCATGACCAAAGATCTGGCCGAACGAAGAAAACTACTCACCATTGTGGTAGCCGGTGGCGGCCCTACTGGTGTTGAGATAGCAGGTATGCTGGCCGAAATGAAGAAAAACATTTTCCTCAAGGATTATCCGGAGCTTAAAGGAACCCTTGGCGGAATTTATATAGTTGATGGTGGTAAAAATTTATTAGGCCCCATGAGCGATAAAACACATCAGGAAGCTTACAAGGTATTGTCTGATCTCGGTGTTAAAATAAAACTTAATACCTACGTTAAGGATTATGACAAAAATACGGTAACCCTATCAACCGGAGAAACTATTGAGGCTAAAACATTGATCTGGGCTGCAGGTATTACCGCCAATACGTTTGAGGGTATTCCTGAAAGTAGTCTGGGTACTGGCCGCAGGATGATCACCGATGAATTTAACAAGGTAACAGGCTTTGATAATATTTATGCCATCGGCGATGCCAGCATCCAAATAACCGACGAAAGGTACCCTAAAGGGCATCCGCAGTTGGCCCAGGTAGCTATACAACAAGGGCGTAACCTGGCTAAAAACTTTATAGCATTGCAGCACGGTAAACCTTTAACTGCCTTTAATTACTTTGATAAAGGTGATATGGCCATTATTGGCCGGAATAAGGCTGTGGTCGATTTGTTTAAGAACAAGTTGCATATCGGTGGTATTATGGCTTTGTTCATGTGGTTGTTTATCCATTTAATATCATTAGTAAACTATCGTAACAAGCTAAAAACCCTATATAACTGGGCAACCGCTTACTTATCAAAAGATCAATCGCTCCGAATGATCTTCAGATCATAACCATATTTACCGTTCATGCAGGTATATAACAGTCTGCATGAACGGTATAATATATGGCCGATTACTCTTTCCACGGAGAATGCAAAATGCAATCACAAAAGTTTTTACGGTGAAAGTTAGGGATCATATAAGCGCATACATCCGCCTTGATGTTGCCAAATGTGGTTTCCGTTTTATGTTCAAAACCACCAAAAAACGTAGGGATAATGTTTTTCTTAAAGTCATTACGCGGAAAAGCCGCAACAATCTCGTCCCTGTTTTCGGCACTCAGGTTTTCATAGCCCTCGCCCATTACATCCAGACCTACGCCTGAGTACATTAATGCCACTTCCGGCTCTTTATGTTCAGCGACACCTATAGTGGTATGCAGGGCAATGGTATCCCATACCAGCTGTAATGATTCTTTAGGTAAACCGTGGCTTTTCAGAAATTCACGGGCGGCATTTGCTCCGTCAACTTCAAACCGCAGATCGGGGCTGCTGTAATGCTTGGTTAAGCCCAAATCATGAAATATTGAACTAACATAAAGCAATTCTGCATCGTATTTTAAATTGTTGCGCTGGCCGTTCAACGACGAAAAAAGAAACACACGTAGCGAGTGATTATATATAAACTCTGTCCCGTGCTCTAACAAAAGCTCTGTAGCCTGATTGGCTATGGTACTATCCGGAATTACTATCCCGGCTACCGATTTCATTCTGTTTACTGACATACTTGTTGATTTTATATCAACAAAATTACTGGGGATATGGCATCCCTGGAATGTTAAAAACAGTGAATCACATGCCAATATTTACAAAACGGTCGCGGTAATCATTAGGTGATATCAGGGTATTCTTTTTAAAAAAGTGGCTGAACTGATCGGGGGTGGAAAAGTTAAGGTGAAAAGCGATCTCTTTTACCGGTTTGGAAGAAAACTGCAATGATCTTTTTGCCTCGGCAATAAGCTGGCCATTAATAATATCCTTGGCGCCCCGGCCGCTGCAACGCCGGCACAAATCAGACAGTTTGCGGGCCGATATCCCTAACTGATTTGCAAAATCGGCCACCTCATGGGTGGTTTGATACTGGCTGCTCACCAATTCAATAAACCTGCGGTAAAGCTGGTTTTCATGGCTGTCATAACCGTTAATAAGCGATGCGTTTACATTAGCTATTTTGATCATGATGATCTTTAAATAGGCAGCCAATGCATCCAGTTTATTGGGGTAATCTTCCTTAATAAATTCTTGATAGAGTGTATTAAAAAGCACGTCCAATTCCACGTAATCAGCATTATTCAAAGGTAATTGCTGATTGGCCGATGCATTATTAAACAACACGGCTTTACAGTTACTTGCGCTGCCAGGTGCCTTTTCCCAAAAACAATCGCCAAAAGAAAGCTCATTACCATTAATACGTGTACCAGGGTGAAATCCATATAATTGCCCCTTGGCTATCAGCAAAAGTTCATTGCCTGCCAGATTAAACGAGGTATCGTCTGCCTGTAACGTCCCCCTCCCATCATTAACAATAAATATGCGGTGATAATTAGCCCGGCGAACCGACAAGGCATCAAAAGATCTGTCCGATAATTGATTAACGGAAAAAGAATCTTTTAATTCTTGGTCTACCTGTAACTGTAAAAAACTCTTATCGGCCATGATACTTGATAACAAATTTATTAAACTCTAATGGTTAAAGCATCATGATCATCTCAATTTTTAAATAAGTTGGTGTGATAATTAGTAAAAAATGGCTTGTATACAAAACATCTACAGCTTAAATTGCTTAACTCATCTGTCAGTTATTTATATATGAAAGGATTAAGAACAATTTTATTTTTAACCATATCCAATACCTTTATGACCTTTGCCTGGTATGGGCATTTAAAATTCAAGGAGTTTTCATGGGGTAAAAGCCTGGGCATTTTTTCAATAATTGTTATTAGCTGGGGCTTAGCTTTTTTTGAATACCTTTTTCAGGTACCGGCAAATGAAGGTGGATTTAAAGAGAATGGTGGCCCATTTACGCTTGTTCAGCTTAAAACAATACAGGAAGCTATAACCCTTATTGTTTTTATGTTATTCACCTTAACATTTTTTAAAGATGAAAAACTGGGATGGAATCACCTTGCCGGTTTCGGGCTTATTGTATTGGCGGTATTTGTGATCTTTAAAAAATGGTAGCTATCAACTAAACCAAATGCTTTAAATGCCGGTCAATGGCATCAATAAGTTCACCCATTTCAAAGGGCTTGCTTAAATAAGTATCCGCGCCGCATTGCTCGGCTATAGCAGCCACATTTACCCAGCCCGACATCAATATTACCGGTATATGCCTGGTCAGCGGATGGTCTTTAAGAGCCAGGCACAATTCACTGCCTAGGCCATCCTTTAGCCTGTTATCAACCAAAATCAGGTCGGGCATGCAAAGTATAACCCCTTTAATGGAATTTTTGTGGAACGACGCGGCAGTATCGTATCCCTCCTCTTTTAATATTAGCTGTATAGCTTCCAACAGATCAGCATCGTCTTCAACTATAAATATTTTCTTACTCATGGCTTGATGGTGTAGATATGTAAATCTACACATAATACAAATAAATTTCTAATTAATTTACTTTAATATTAATTAATTATTGATTGATATTTTTAGAGGGTCTAAATCAATCTTTTGAGCTACAAAATTCATCACATGCAAAACAATTCGTCCGAATTTCAATTTGAAATGTAGTGATAACAAAAATTGATTTACCTGAACACTTATGAAAATAACAACATATCCTGGCAAACCATTTCCCCTGGGTGCAACCTGGGACGGCGAGGGCGTAAACTTTACATTGTATTCTGAAAATGCTACTGGCGTAGAAATTTGTCTTTTTAACACGGCTAAAGACGAGGTAGAATCCTCGCGAATTGAAATAACCGAATGTTCAGATCTTACCTGGCATATCTATATACCCGGCCTGAAACCCGGGCAACTATATGGATTTCGTGTTCATGGCCCCTACGAGCCGGAAAATGGGCATCGTTTTAATGCCAACAAATTGCTTGTAGATCCATATGCGAAAGCTATTGCCGGTACGGTAAACTGGGATGATTCTTTGTTTGGTTACGAGGTTGGCAACCCGGATGAGGACCTCAGCTTTAGCGAAACAGACAATGCAGCTTTTGTGCCAAAATCAGTTGTAATTGATCATAACTTTGACTGGGAAAATGATAAGAGCCCTAAAGTAGCTTATTATAATTCTGTAATATATGAGGCTCATGTAAAAGGCTTTACCAAATTACATCCCGAAATACCGGAAGAGATCAGGGGTACCTATGCAGGTATAGGCCACCCTGTTACTATAGCTTACCTGAAAGATTTGGGCATTACCGCCATTGAGCTGATGCCGGTACATCATTTCCTGGCAGACAGGCACCTGATTGATAAAGGGCTTACCAATTACTGGGGGTATAATACTATAGGATTTTTTGCGCCAGATGCCCGTTACGCGTCGAGCGGTATACTTGGCGAACAGGTTATCGAATTTAAAAACATGGTTAAGGAGCTGCATAAGGCCGGTATTGAGGTGATACTTGATGTAGTATACAACCATACGGGCGAAGGCAGTCAGCTGGGGCCAACCTTATCATTCAGGGGTATTGATAACATATCCTATTATCGGCTTGCGGATGATAAAAGATTTTACATGGATTATACCGGTACAGGTAATACGCTTAACGCTAATTTACCCAATGTACTGCGCTTAATGATGGATAGCCTGCGTTATTGGATAACCGAGATGCATGTAGATGGTTTCCGGTTTGACCTTGCTGCCACGCTGGCCCGCGAACTGCATGAAGTGAACCGGCTGAGTGCCTTTTTTGATATTATTCACCAGGACCCTACCATATCGCAGGTAAAATTGATAGCTGAACCCTGGGATCTGGGCGAAGGCGGTTACCAGGTAGGTAAGTTTCCATCGGGTTGGGCTGAATGGAATGGCAAATACCGCGATAGCATACGCGATTACTGGAGCGGTACTGAAAGCATGTTGGCAGAATTTGCCGATCGTATTACCGGTAGCTCTGACTTGTATAAATCATACCGGAGACCATCGGCCAGTATCAATTTTATTACCGCGCATGACGGATTTACGCTGAATGACCTGGTAACCTACAACGAAAAGCACAACGAGGCCAATGGCGAGGATAATAATGATGGTGAAAGCCATAATCGCTCATGGAACTGCGGTATTGAAGGCCCAACTGATGATGAGGCCATTAATACATTACGCGAACGGCAAAAACGGAATTTTTTAACTACGCTTTTCCTCTCGCAAGGTGTACCCATGATGATTGCCGGCGACGAAATGAGCCGCACACAACAGGGTAATAATAACTCCTATTGCCAGGATAACGAAATATCATGGATCAACTGGGAAACGTTGGATAAGGATCTGCATGATTTTACCAGGAAACTGATAAAATTAAGAAAGGACCATGCCGCTTTTTCGCGCAAAAACTGGTTTAAAGGCGAAGCTGTAAAGGGCAATGGCATTGCAGATATAGCCTGGTTTTTACCCAATGGTTCTGAAATGACGGATGATAACTGGTCGCATGATTTTGCAAAATCAGTAGCTGTATTTTTAAACGGATTGGGTTTGCATAGTGTTAATGCCGAGGGGAATAAAATTGTTGACGATAGCTTTTATATCATTTTCAATGCACACGATCAGCCATTAGATTATAAACTCCCTAAAAGCCAATATGCACAAGACTGGGATCTGTTGATAGATACCTGCAAAAATCAGGCTGAGGAAGTTATTGGTCAATATAAAGCGGAAGATACGATACAGGTATCAGGCCGGTCGGTTGTATTACTTCAACACCAATTGATACATAATGGAGGCACTAAACATCAATAACAGATCAATAGGAATTAATTTTAATAGTGCCGGTATAGCTGAAATAAAGTTGTGGTCGCCCGGTGCAGAAACGGTATTGATCAAACTTAAAAACCAATCGCTTAGCTTGGCTAAGGACGAACACGGCTATTGGATACTAAATACCGATCAGGTTAAGCCTGGAGACCAGTATTGGTTTGAGGTAAACGGCAAAGCACTCCCCGATCCGGCTTCGCTTTTACAACCCGAAGGAGTTCACGGCCCCTCAGAAGCTTTTAATGTAAACTCCTTTAACTGGACTGACAACCAATGGCAAAACGTCCAGATTGCTGATTATATTTTTTACGAACTGCATACCGGCACCTTTACCCCGGGCGGTACATTTAAAGATATTGAGGACAAACTCGATTACTTGATTGACCTGGGTATCACCGCTATTGAAATTATGCCTGTGGCCCAGTTTCCCGGAGATAGAAACTGGGGTTACGATGGTGTTTTCCCTTTCGCTGTTCAAAATAGTTATGGAGGGCCGCAAAGCTTACAGCAATTGGTTAACAGTTGCCATAAAAAAGGTTTAGCCGTTGTTTTAGATGTAGTTTATAACCATTTTGGCCCTGAGGGTAATTACGTTGGTCAGTTTGGGCCTTATTTCACAGATAAATATCAAACTCCCTGGGGTAGCGCTATCAACTTTGACGATGCTGGCAGCGATGAGGTACGACGCTATTTTATCGAAAATGTATTGATGTGGTTTCGTGATTTTCATATCGATGCCTTGCGCATGGATGCGGTACACGCCATCAAGGATCTGAGCCCCAAACATATTTTACAGGAGATAAGTGAACGGGTTAATGACTTGATGCAGCAAAGCGGAAAAACCCATTATTTGATTGTAGAATGCGATCTGAACAATGCCCGCTTCATTACTCCAACTCATAAAGGGGGCTACGGCATGGATGGGCAATGGACAGATGAGTTTCACCACGCACTGCGGGTAACAGCCGGCGGCGAAAGAAACGGCTATTACACCGACTTTAACAGCATTGAAGATCTGGCTAATGCTTATCAGAATGCGTATGTATATCACGGTCAATACTCAGAGCAACGGCAAAAAACATTCGGTACATCAACCAAAGGAATAGCAGGAAAACGCTTTGTAGTGTTCTCTCAAAACCACGATCAGGTAGGTAACCGGATGCTGGGCGAACGGTCAAGCCAGCTGTTTAGTTTTGAAATGCAAAAGCTAATGGCGGCGGCGGTGATGATCAGCCCGTTTTTACCGCTACTTTTTATGGGTGAAGAAAGAAGTGAATCCAGCCCATTTCAGTTTTTTGTAAGCCATAGCGACGAAAAATTAATTGAGGCGGTAAGAAAAGGCCGTAAGGCGGAGTTTGCAGATTTCCATATGAACGGCGAAGCACCTGACCCGCAGGCTATAGAAACATTTAAGCGTTCTAAACTTAATTGGGACAATATCAATGAAACGCCTCATCAAACCATGCTGCAGTATTATAAAAACCTGATCAAGCTTCGCAAACATCAGCCTGCTTTAAAAACACTCCATCGTGAAAACATGAGCATTAAAGTTAATGCTGTTAACAATACGCTGATGCTGCAACGCTGGGCTGAGGGGCAGCAGCTGATCTGCTTTTTGAACTTTTCGTCGCAAAATCAAACGGAAATAGTTCCTGAGGGAATAAACCAATGGCAAAAGCTACTTGATTCTGCCGAACCTAAATGGAGCGGACCGCTTGCATCGTCTCCAATTATCAGTACCGGCGAGGAAGTAAAACTATGCCCTGAATCTGTTTTAATATATACGCAATATCATGCATAACCCGGTTGGTACTTATCGCCTGCAGTTTAATAAGGATTTTACCTTTAAACACCTTAAACGCATTATACCTTACTTAAAACGTTTGGGCGTAAGTACCGTATATGCCTCTCCTATTTTTGAAGCCACACCCGGAAGTACTCACGGGTATGATGTGGTAAATCCATTAAGTATAAACCCTGAAATTGGTACCCTGGAAGAGTTGGAAAGCATTAGTCAAATACTCAAAAAAAACAATATAAGCTGGCTTCAGGATATTGTACCTAACCATATGGCCTTTCATCAAAACAACCTTTGGCTGATGGATGTACTGGAGAAAGGGCAGCGTTCTGAATTTGCTGAGTTTTTTGATATTATCTGGTCGGCACCGGTATATAACGGCCGCTTAATGGTTCCGTTCTTAGGACTGTCCTTTGAGGAAGCTTTGAATGAAGGGCAAATAAAAATCACGTTCCGGGATAATCAGTTTTTGTTTACTTATGCAGATCAAAACTATCCACTAAACCTTCAGGCCTATATCACCATATTACAGATTGTAGAAACAAATCGCCCGCAGGTAATCAACCAGTTAATTGCTGAAGCCCAGGAACTGCACCAGGCTAATGATAACGAAACTTACAACATCCGGTTTGGCGAATTAAAGCAACAATTAAGTTCTTTACAAAAGCAAACCTTAACCAAACGCTATATACAGCAATGTATTGATCTGGTTAATGATCAACCAGAGCTCCTCCAAATCATATCTGATGAGCAATACTACCAGCTATGTCACTGGCAGGAAACCGAAAAACAGATCAATTACCGTCGTTTTTTTACGGTTAACGGATTGATATGCCTCAACATGCACATACCGGGGGTGTTTGATGAATGCCACAAGTTTATCAAAACACTTTTGGATAAGGGAATTATCCAAGGGCTTCGTTTAGATCATATTGATGGTTTATACGATCCAACTTCCTATCTGGAACGTTTGCGTGAGCTGGCCGGGCCTGAAACCTACATCGTAGTTGAAAAGATACTGGAAGATGGTGAACACTTTCCTGAAAACTGGCCGGTTCAGGGTAGCACCGGATATGATTTTTTGGCGATCGTGAATAACCTTTTCACCCAAACAGAAAGTAAAAAATTATTCGCCGATTTTTACAAGGATATTGTTACCGATCAAACATCTATATCCCAGGCTATATTAAAAAAGAAATCGCTGATATTATACCAGCACATGGCCGGCGAGTTGGAAAACCTTTATCAATTGTTTCATGATCTGGAACTTACAGATAATACAAAGGTTAACTCAGCAGATATAAAAACCATAATCGCTGAGTTTTTAATCAGGTGTCCGGTATACCGATATTATGGTAATCAGGAACCTTTATCCCAGTACGAACAACAAGCGCTTCAATCTATTTTTAAAAGCATCCGGGAGGCACAGCCTAACTTAGCTGATGTTGTCGAGCTAATAGAAAACATTTTTATACAGGATAATCAATCTGCAGACTATGCGAAGCGCTCCATAAGTTTTTACATGCGGTGCATGCAGTTTACGGGGCCGCTCATGGCTAAAGGTGTGGAGGATACCCTGATGTATACTTACGACCGCTTTATTGGCCACAACGAAGTTGGCGATACACCAAAAACCTTTGGTCTACCTGCAGGCCAATTTCATGAGCACATGCAAAACAGGCAGCAACAATGGCCATTAGCCATGAATACAACTGCCACTCATGATACCAAGCGCGGCGAGGGAACCCGTGCCCGGCTCAATGTACTTACCGATATAGCTACCAAATGGATCAGTACGGTTAAACACTGGCAAAAGATCAACGGCAAACATAAAACCAATGGCGTTCCTGATGCCAATGATGAATACCTGATCTATCAAACCATTATAAGCAGCTACCCCATGCCCGGTGAAAAGGATGATTTCCATCAGCGAATGGAAGATTATCTGATCAAAGGTCTGCGCGAAGCGAAACTACATACCCAATGGGCAGAACCTAATGAAGCCTACGAAGAAAGTTGTAAAAAATTTGTAAACGCTTTGCTAAAACCTCAAAGCGACTTTATGAAAAACTTTAAGCAATTACAGCCAACCGTTGCCGATCATGGTATCATCAACGCGCTATCGCAAACTTTATTGAAATTTACCTGTCCGGGCATTCCCGATGTTTACCAGGGTACGGAGTTTTTCGACCTGAGCATGGTTGATCCGGATAATCGTAGGCTGGTTGATTATGATACACGAGCTAATAATTTAGATACGCTGCTATCTTCAAATATAAATTCAATAGCACCGCTTTGGGCCGACCGTTATAACGCCAATATTAAACTTTGGCTTACGCAGCTGCTTTTTAATGAACGTAAAACCAACGCGGAAACATTTGAAAAAGGCAATTATATTCCGCTCACGGTTAAAGGAAAATACAAAGATCATGTATTGGCTTATGCCCGCTGTTACCGGCGCAACTGGTATATTGTAGCCATACCATTACATTTGGCGCAAATTAATACCGATAGCGACAAACCCAATGCAATTGACTGGGGAAATACCAGGATCATATTACCTGACGATGCACCTTTAAAATGGAATAATCTGTTAAGCGGTGCAAAGTCTGCCGATATGGAGCATATTTCGGTCAGCTATATTTTTAAAGATTTTCCGCTGGCTTTGCTCAAATCTTCGGCCGAAGATAATGAACGTGGGGCCGGCATCCTGATGCATATCACCTCCCTGCCATCGGCCTTTGGCATTGGCGATATGGGCCCTGAAGCACGCAAATTTGTAGATTTCTTATACAGAAACCGGCAAAAATACTGGCAAATGCTGCCTTTTAATCCGGTAGAAGAGGCCAATGGATACTCTCCTTATAGTTCAAGATCAAGCATGGCCGCTAATGTACTATTCATCAGTCCGGAAGAATTGGTTAATGATGGATTACTGCGTGCCGAAGAACTGGAAAAGCATAAACTGATACATGACCAACGCGCTGATCATAAAGAAGCTATTGCCATCCGCAAAATCGTATTAGGCACAGCTTACCGCCGTTTTCAGGAATCAAGTGTCGAAGATTTGAAAACCCCCTTTACCCATTTTAAACAACAAGAGGCATTTTGGCTGGATGATTTTGCCATCTATGAAGTGATTAAAACCGATCAAAACGGGAAGCCCTGGTATCAATGGCCTGAGGCATATAAAAACCGGGAAAGTAATACGCTGCAAACATTTATAGATAAAAAAGCCACCGACTTAGATAACATTAAATGGCAGCAGTGGCTTTTCAGCAAACAATGGAAGGCATTAAAAACCTATGCTAATAACTATGGAATAAAACTTTATGGTGATATCCCCTTTTATGTAAGCTATGATTCTGTAGATGTATGGGCCAACCCTCAAATTTTCAAATTAGATGACAATGGTCAAATGACATCCGTTGCCGGGGTACCACCCGATTATTTTAACGCCAACGGCCAGCTTTGGGGTATGCCCATTTTTAATTGGGATGCGTTAAAAGCATCTGGTTACCAATGGTGGCTTAATCGTATGCGCCGCAATATGGAATATTTTGATCTGCTCCGTTTAGACCACTTCAGGGCGTTTAGCAAATATTGGGAAGTAGCCGCGGGCGAAACCACGGCCATTAACGGAAGCTGGCAACCCGGCCCTGGCGCTGATTTTTTTAAAACCGTTAAAACTGAACTGGGCAGCCTGCCGTTTGTAGCCGAAGATCTGGGTGAAATAACTCCTGATGTATATCAACTACGAGACCAATTTAATTTACCCGGTATGCGTGTATTGCAATTCGCGTTTGGTGATGATATGCCGGCATCTGTTCATATACCATATAACCACATACCTAATGCTGTGGCTTATACCGGCACACATGATAATAATACCATACAAGGCTGGTACAGCCATGATGCCAGCAAGGAAGATCGTAAACGATTAAAAACTTACATTGGCGGTAAAGTAAAAGCAAAGCATATTCATGAAAAATTAGCCGAATTATGCTTTAACTCTGTGGCAGCTATTGCCATTATACCTATTCAAGATATTTTAGGTTTGGATGAAACTAACCGCATGAATATCCCCTCATCTACCGACGGTAATTGGAACTGGCGCTTACCTCCTGATGCTATTACTTTTGAAATTGAAAAGTGGTTGTTAAAACAAATGAAGCTTTTTAACCGCCTGTAAAAAGCTTAAGGAGTTGGCAGCTTCACTTTATAAACCCGGAAGGGATAATCCACCTTATCCTGTCCATTATTAAATTTAGGCAGGCGGTTTAATTGCGAACTGCTCAGGTACAGGAATCCGTCATTACCAATCCCGAACGAGTCTGGCCAGCTCAGGCGCTCATCTTTTACCAGGAAATGCACTTTTCTGTCGGGCGTAACATATTGTATAGCATGGTTAGGCGAATTGCTGAGGTATATATTGCCTCTATTATCAGCTATCATACCATGACATATGCCAGTTTCGGCCACAAGCTCTACCTTAGCAGCAAGTTCCTGATCAGACAGCGCCGCATCTGCCAGGTAAATTGTTGCTATACGGTATAATTTAGTTTGATTGATAGCTCTGAAATAAAAATATTTATTATCGGCCGTTAAGGCGATCCCGTTTACATTTGATACAAACGGGTTGCCCTGATCATCAACCACATCTTTACCATCCAAATTCAGCTTTAAACCCGGCTGAACAACGGTCGATCTATCGTCCTTTAAAACTACTCTACTTTTACCCGTTTTAAGATCAAGAACTACCAAAGCATGCTGGCCAGGGTCTGACAGATAGGCCAATTGCTTATCATTATCAATACACATATCGTTCAGCGCACTTTTGCTTTTATCAATATCGTTAAAAGTGTATACATGCTCTACTTTATTATCAGCAAGGTTTATTTTTACCAATTTAAATTTACTGTCGGCATTTCCCATTGGCTTTGAATCCAATACCCAAAGGCAATTTTTATTATCAGCATACAAATCCTGCACATTTACAAAATGGGAACCGTCTCGCCCGGGAGTGAACTTATTCCATTCCTCATCAGGAAAAGGTTTCCGCTTATCATTAACAATTTCGGTCAAGGCATATAAAAACGGTTCCCGGTGCGGGAAAGAAACAAACAGCCGGTTTGTAGCCTGACTTACAGCAACGCCTATAGGCTGATTTTTGCCAAAACTGGCTACCTCAATTAACTTATTAGTTGTTTGTGACATAGCAGGGTTTATGCTTACCATCATCATGGCAATGATCAGTAATTTATTAGCTACAGGCTTCATATACATATATACCAATAAATCTGTATTCGGTTTGAAATAAAGAGGTTATAACATAAAAAAAGCAGAATGAAGATCCTTCATTCTGCCAAATCACTCTAAAACAATCACCTCTATATTAAATAGGAGTTTCCTTAAAAAATTCATAGGATACATTAAATCCCGTTAAATTATTTGCAGGCTCAAATGTAACTATAATATTACAGCTTAATACTGATTATCAACTTTTTGACTAATGACTGACTATATCTGAGCCATTAATACATCAAGCCTTTTATGAAAATATCAATCAATAAAAGTTTTTTATCATGTATCTCTTCCAAATGCTCTTTACGTGGAAAATTGGTTTTCTTTTGAGAGAGTGCTCCTACCCTTATTCCGTGCAGTGCATCAAGCAGCAGGTCAACCAATTCATCGGGGTTATCTACGGGTTTGATAGAACCTCGCTCAATTTCGGTTTTAACAGCTTTACTCAACAAAGCCAATTCGGCGGAGTGAACCTGATTTACAATTTCCCATATGGTATCAGGAAGGTTTTGCTCATTAAGCCTGAAAAAATCAAAGAAATTATAATTGCTTACAATAAAATCGTGGTGAATATTGGTCTGAAAAACAAAGGCTTCTTTAAGATTTTTAAAAGTATCTAAATGATCTTCTAAAACTTTCAGATAATCATTTGATAGTTTGCGCATTACCGCGATATACAGTTGACTTTTATCAGGAAAATAATAATATAGCAAAGCCTTTGACATAGATAAATCGCCGGCAATTTCATTCATGGTAGTTTTTGAATAACCATAATGTAAAAACCGTTGGTGAGAGGCCTCTAAAATTTTCTCTCTTTTTATATCCTGATGGTCATTGCCTGCAGCCATTGCTATTAATTATATAAACTATTCAAAGTCAAATTCCTGACTTTTTTAACAAAACTATCAAAAAATCTATTAATATATGTATCAACATGCTTCACATCGGTAATTCCCAAAACAATTTTACATTCCTACTATTTTTAGATATAGAATTATATAAAATATATACCATGAATATTGAAAATAAGTTACCAGCCAACCTGCTTGAATTTGCCAACCACCTTCCTGCCATAGTTTGGAATCTGATGATTGCCATCAGCGCGATCCTGGCAGGGCTCATTATTAAATTCATTATTACACAACTTTTTAAGCTTTATGCTAAAAAAGAAACCTCTTATTCATTTTTCAGGTCGGTAATAGTTAACCTTGGCAGGGCTATTACTTATTTTATTCCGCTGTTTTTATTAAACCTGTTTATCCCATTTATGCGCATGAGCAAGGCGTTCCAGACGCCGCTTGATAAAACCGTTGAAATTCTATTGACCATTTCCTTTGCAGGCATTCTGGTGCGATCTATCCGGATACTGGAAGATTACATCTATCATACCTACGACCTCAGCAAAACCGATAATTTAAAGGAACGAAAAATACGTACCCAAATTCAGTTCTTGCGCAAGCTATTAGTAGTGATCATTGTTTTTGTAACCGTAGCCATTATTCTGCTCAGTTTTGAAAGTATGCGCAAAATAGGCACCGGGCTATTGACAGGTGTAGGTATTGGCGGTATTATTGTTGGATTTGCCGCTCAAAACTCATTGGGTAATCTGCTTGCCGGTTTCCAGATAGCGTTTACCCAGCCTATACGCATTGATGATGTGTTGGTAGTTGAAGGCGAATGGGGACGGGTTGAAGAAATTACGCTTACTTATGTGGTTTTAAAAATATGGGACGAACGCCGGCTTATTTTACCGATTAATTATTTTATCCAGAAACCATTTCAAAACTGGACACGCACATCAGCCGATATTCTGGGTACCGTATTTTTATATATGGATCATACCATCCCTATTGATGAGATCAGGAACGAATTTGAACGCCTGATAGTAAAATCACCACTATGGGATAAGCGGGTAAAAGTTGTACAGGTGACAGACGTAAAAGAACACACCATCGAGATTCGTGTACTCATGAGCGCGGCTACTTCATCAAATGCTTTTGATCTGCGTTGCTATATCCGTGAAAACCTGATCACCTACATACAGCAAAACTATCCGGGTAGTTTGCCAAGAACACGGAATGAGGTAAGTAACCTTGAAAAATACATACAACCTAAATTACAGGAGAGTTAAGAAAGGTTGGCCAACCCTATTCCGCTGCCTATTACCAGCGCGTCTTCAACAGCGCCAATTAAAGGGTCAATGATATGGCTGGTTTTCACTGCGCTTTTACGCAGAAAGAAACTGCCATAAGTTGATGCACAGGCAGCTGTACCACCTAATAAAGCACCTATAATGGCATTATTGCCGGTTGCTTTGTAAATACTTGCACCGGCCATCGCTCCCGAAAGTATACGAAACCCAATTGCCGCGGGTTTAATGCGGTTTGGTGCGGAGGGCAGCTTATCACCTACAATTTCGCCCAGGGCCAAAGCTTTGAGGGCTACAGCAACATTTTTTGATTGCATGAACTCTAAAGGCGAATGTTCCAGATTTTTTGATTGATGACGGCTTAATATATGACTGGTTATAGTTGGGGCAGAGGTTGAACGCATTCCGGCAAGTGTACCCAAACCGATAACCTGCCAAAAGGGTTTTGATATTTTTAATTGCATAGTTTTTTACAGCTTTTGTTAGTAGAACTGCGATATCCGGATTATGTTTCTGATTAAAAATATAAATCAATAGGTAAATTCTATTGTTATGATTATATACCAACCATCAAAACTATGAAACTACATGAAAATAATGTTTTAGGCGAATTGGGAGGCGCAATTGGAAAAGGCTTGCTTTCCGGTCTTGCAGCTACGGCAGCCATGACCTTATCGCAAATAATAGAAATGAGGATAACTAAACGTAAACCAAGCGAGGCAACAATTAAAGTTGCCGGAAAAATAACCGGTATAAAGCCAAAGTCAGATGCTGATAAACCTAAACTATCCCAGGAAATACATTGGTCGTACGGAACGGTTTGGGGTATTTCACGTGGCTTAATATCGCTTACAGGCCTAAAAGGTTGGCCAGCTACCTTGGTTCATTTCGCGGCTGTTTGGGGTACCGCCATGGTTATGCTACCTAAATTTGACGCTGCCCCTCCGGTAACCGAAGAAAAGCCACAGGCTATTGCCATTGATGGCTTACATCACGCTGTTTATGCGGTTACGGCCGGCTTGGTTTTCGAGGCACTTGATGCAGGTGGCAAACATGAACGTAAGTTTGATAAACTGGTTAAACAATTGCGCCTGAAAGGATTGATTAACCGGATAAAATTTTAGATACTGATAAACGCAAAGAAGCCGTACCCTTTGTAGAGTACGGCTTCTTTATAAAATGAGAATTATACAGTTTCAGTTTCCAGCACTTCTTTATGCTCCGCTTCCTTTTTACCAAAAAGTTTGGTTTTTAAGTTATAGCGAATGATGTACATACACGGCACCAGTATCAGGGTAATAATAGTAGCAAACCCAAGACCAAATATCATTGTCCAGGCTAATGGGCCCCAGAATGCTACGTTATCTCCACCAAAGTGAATATGCGGTTCAAAGTGCGTAAATAGCCCCACAAAATCAATATTAAAACCTACGGCTAGTGGTATTAAACCCAATATAGCGGCAGTAGCGGTTAATAATACCGGCGTCATACGGGTATGGCCTGCTTCTACCACTGCATCATGCAGGTTAGCGCCTTGTTCAATCAGCATGTCGGTAAACTCAACCAGTAATATACCATTACGCACCACAACACCCGCCAGGGCTATGATACCCACCCCGGTCATTACGATTGACATGGTCATGCCGAAAATACTTACGCCGAGTAACACACCAATGATACTAAAGAATATCTCGCTGATGATGATAAATGTTTTACCAATCGAGTTAAACTGGATCATCAAGATGATCAGGATTAAACCGAATGAAGTAGCTAATGCGCCTAACAGGAAGTTCATGGCCTCCATCTGATCTTCCTGACCACCACCCTGCCTGATGATCACATTATCGGGCTTTTTAAAGTTGTTAATGGCTTGCAATATATTGGCGTTCACTTCATTGGCATTAAACGGTTTTATGACGTTTGAGCCTAAAGTAAGCACACGTCTTTGTTGCTTGCGCTTAATATTACTGTAGGTATTAGTATAGCGTACATCTGTAAAGGCCGAAATAGGAACCTGCCGTATAGCCCCGCCTGTAGCCAAATCACGATAGGTAATTTTTATGTTCTTCAATTCATCCAGATTACTGCGCTGGCTTTCCAGGGCGCGTACCTTGATCTGATAGTCGTCTTCTTTGGTATTTCTGAAATCGGCTGCTTTTGCACCAAATACTGCCGTAGCTAATGACTGGCTGATTTGCGATGTTGAGATCCCCTCTCTGTTGGCACGCTCACGGTCAATATCAAATACAATTTCCGGTTTGTCGCTTTGTACGTCGGCAATAAGGCCTTCAATACCTGCTATATTTTGTTTTGCTATATAGTTTTTTAAACGGTTACCGGTTGCTACCAGCGTATCCAGGTTATCACCAATGATTTCGATACTGATATCCTTTTGTACCGGTGGACCGCTGTTTTCCTGGGCTACAGCAATTTTAGCGCCCGGGATGCCTTGTACAGCCTTCCGGATATTAGCCAAAACAACTTTGGTGTCTTTCCCGTTACGCTTGCCGAACTCCACAAAGGCAACAGTTACCTTACCTTTGTTTTCATAATCGCCTTGGTCTTCATCAGTTGGATCTGTAACCCCTTTGGTAACGTTTGATATTACTGATGATACGATATCTTTATCGGGTTCAACCACTTCGGCTACACGTTTCTCAACCTTTTTGGTGATCTCGTTGGTATAGGCCTGATCGGTACCGATAGGCATGGTCAAATACACATACACAAAGTTTGGATCGCCCGAAGGGAAAAACTCAACTTTTGGCGACCGGGCCATCATGAATACAATGGTCAGGAAAAACAATACAATAGTATCCAGCAATATAACTATTGGGCGACGTACAGCTTTTTCCAGCACCCGTGCATACCAGTTCTGAAATTTAGGCCAGGCATTTTTCTGAAACCGGTCTATCACCCGCAATAAAAAGAAATGATTCAACAGGTAAAGCACAATGATCAACACCATAAAGTTGCCTAAACCCTTATTCATTAAATAAGCTATAACTGTAGCTATGCCCAGGTATAATAATGAACGTTTGGTAGAGCGGTCAAATTTCGGGTTATCGTGTTCGCCATCATGATGTGGTTTCATAAAATCAACCGCGAAAACGGGGTTAATAATATAAGCCACCACTAACGATGCCAGCAAGGTGATGATCAGCGTGATGGGCAGGAAGAACATAAAGTGCCCGATCAAACTGTTCCAGAATGCCAGCGGAACAAAGGGAGCCAGCGTAGTCATGGTACCTGAAAATACCGGAAGAAACACCTCTCCTGCAGCCATTTTGGCCGCTTGCTTAATAGGAACCTTGCCATTAGCAAAAATACGGTGCGTGTTCTCAATCACCACAATGGCATCATCCACCACAATACCCAAAGCCAGCAGGAAGGAGAACAGTACGATCATGTTCAGCGTAAAGCCAATGGCCGGCATCACCAGGAATGCTATAAAACACGATAACGGCACCGAAAGCGCCACGAATATGGCGTTGGTGGTACCCATAAAAAACATCAGAATAACCGTTACCAGGATAAAGCCAATGATGATTGTATTGATGAGGTCATTGAGGGTAGTACGTGTTTTGTCTGACTGATCGCCGGTTACTACGATGTCAAGGCCTTTCGGGAATACTGTTTTTTGTTTAACCTTGATAAGCTCGTTGATCTTGTCTGATGCTTCGATCAGGTTTTCACCGGCGCGTTTACTTACGTTGAGGGTGATTACATTTTTAAAGTTAGGATTATCGTTGGTTTTTAACCTTGCGTAACTCTCCTGCTCCAAAAATGAATCTTTAATTTCGGCAATATCCCTTAAATAAACCGCCTGACCTTTTGGGTTACGGATAGCCATAGCGGCTACTTCATCGGCGTTTTTAAAATCCTTTTTAATATCAATGCTCCTGCGTATGCCATCGGTTTTTACGGTACCAGCTGATGTCAAGATGTTCTCGTTACCTACAGCCTGAATAATGTCATTAAAGCTTACCTGTGCCGCAGCCATTTTATTCAGATCAACGTTGATCTGAATTTCGGGCGTTAAGGCACCTACTTCGTCTACCTTTGATATCTCTTTATAGCTTTCGATTTCATCCTTCAAAATATCAGCATACTCCTTCAATTTTTTCAGATCGTAATTACCTGAAATGTTGATATACAGAATAGGCAGATCGGCAACGTTAATATCTGATATTACCGATTCTTTCAGATTATTATCATTTTGTGGTAGATCCTGTTTGGCCTTATCAACCGCGTCTTTTACATCAATCTTAGCATCCTTGATGTCAATATTGGCATTAAACTCTGCCGTAATGATAGATACGTTTTGAACTGAGTTAGAGGTTACCTTTTTCAATCCCTTTAACGATTTCAATTGTTTCTCTATTTGCCGGGTAACCAGATTCTCGATATTTTGAGGCGACTGCCCCGCAAAGGTTGTAGTCACAAATACCTTTGACTGCGCTATATCCGGAAAGTTTTCTTTTGGCAGGTTATTATAACTGATAAGCCCCAGCACCGACACCAAAAATATGAGCACATATATGGCTGTCTTATTATCAATGGCCCAGCTTGAGGGCCCAAATTCTTTGTTCAGATCTTTCATAATTAACAGATCAAGCGTTAATAATTATTTAGCAGACTGTAAAACCTTGATTTTGTCGCCATCCTCAATTTCGGTAGCACCTTCGGTAACCAGTTCATCACCATTTTTCAGTCCCGATAATATTTCGGTATTACCGGCATAAGTAGTGCCCGATTTTACATTAACCTTTTTAGCCGTTCCGTTTTGATTAACATATACATAATCACCATTTTCTGATTTTAAAATGGCCTTAACCGGCACTACAATCGTATTTGGTTTGCTGTAATTAGCTATTTGAATAATAGCGGTCATGTTGGGGCGCAGGCTTTTACGATCCGGTAACCTTATTTCAACACCGAAGCTGCGCGATGTAGGGTCGATAACCTTGGCCGCGAAAGTAACCTTGGTAACCAGTGAATCTTTAGCATCGGGAACCAATATTTTCACCTCATTACCTGTATTTACGCTGCCTGAGTACGATTCAGGCACATCGGCCTTTACCTTTAAAATATCGGCATTAACCACCCGTATACCAGTTTGTCCCGGGCTTGCAACCTGGCCCAATTTCAAATCCATTTGGTCAACAGTTCCGCTAATTGGCGATACGATGCGATACATGTTTGCCTGCTGCTTTAAAGACGATAATGCTTTTTTACTGCTTTGCAGATTTGTTTGAGCTTGCAGAAACTGCACCTCAGTGCCTATTTTCTGATCCCAAAGGTTTTTCTGGCGCTGGAATAACTGATCATTTAAATCAACCTGAGCCTCACTTTGAGCTATATTTTGCAGTAATACCTTATTATCAAGCTGTGCAAGCACCTGCCCTTTACTTACATGCTGACCTACTTTTGCATAAAGCGCTGTAATAGTAGCCTGCATTTGCGGATAGGCGATCACGTTATCCTGCGCATCAATTTTACCTTGTAACTGCACATAATTGGTAAACTGTGCAGGTTTTATATCAATTGTACTTACATCTGTCGATTTAGTAGAATCTGATGAACCTACCTCGGCCTGTAACTTAGTGATCTTTGAATTCAGATCGGCTTGTTGTTTTTTCAGCTCAGCGAGCTCCGTAGCTTTATCTTTAGGTTGTTTATTTGAACAAGCTGCAAAAAAAATGAAAGCCGGTATGTATAATATTTTTTTCATGAGTGTTTCTATGTTGAAGGTTTGGTAATTGTTTATTTAATGCGGCCGTATGCCTGATCAAGATCAACTTTACTTACAAGGGCATCATATAAACCCTGTATATATTTGTTATCAGCATCCTCCAGCCCGGTTTGAGCTTGTGTTACCTCAATGCTTGACCCTACTCCCTGCTGATACTTAACTTTGGCTACATGTAAAACTTCCTGTGCCAATGTTTGATTACGCTTTTGATTATTGAGTGATTGTAAACCATTTACATAATTTATACGTGCCTGACTGGCTTGTAAACTCAACTGATTTTTAAGGTTATACAGGTCGTTTTTTGATTTCAACACAGTAATTTGTGATTGCCTTACCTGATTTATACGCTGGCCTCCGCTAAAAATCGGTACGTTTAAACTTATACCAAAATATGTTGACGGATAGCTTGTATTATACAACTTACTAAAGCTGTTATCCTGAAAAGCAATTGCAGTATTTCCAATTAGTGATAATGAAGGTAAAAAAGCCGATTTTCTTCTTTTCAGATCGAGCTCATTTAACTTTACATTTGTTTCTGACAAACTATATTCAATGCGTTTATGATAAAATGATGTGTCAGACGCTGTATCTTCATCAACCGGGTTATTCTCGATATTGATATCTTCCAGCTTATCCTTTAATGTCAGGTTTTCATTAACCGGCATTCCCATCTGAAATTTTAACATCTGGTAATTCAATACAAGTAACCTTACAACGTTTTCACGATTGGTAACCAGGTTATTATATTGAACAGAGATCCGGTCAACATCAATTTTCTCAACAAAACCCTGTTTATTTTGAGCAACGGTTTGATCGACTTGTTGTTTGAGCTGCGCAATATTAGCATCTAATAATTTAATCTGCCTGTCGCTTACCAAAACCTGATAATACGCTTTAGTAACAGCTACATTAGCATCAATTTTACTCCTTGTTAAACTTTTTTGAGATAGTTCCTTGTAAGTTCTGGATGCCTTGAAGCCTACCAGATAGCTCCCGTCAAATAATATTTGATTTAAAGTAATACCCAAGTTGGTATTATACTTTTGCTGCAAACTAACTGACTGATAACCGCCCGCGCCATCCGGTATTTTTGTAATAGTTTGATTATTACCATCTTTTACTTTTTCATCAATTAAAGTCTGGTAAACAGCCGGAGTAATAAAATTAGGAAAAAGTATTTGCGGAATTTTTAAGTAATCCTGAAACGACGCGGTGCCGTTTATTTGCGGCAAGCCAATTCCTGTGGTTTCTTTAACTTTATATTCTGCGCTTTTAACATCTAAACCTGCATTCGCTACTGATGATTGATGTTCATAAGCATAATTGATACAATCCTGAATACTAAAATTATACGTTTGGTTATTGGGTGGGGCATCCTGCCCATAACTTTTAAAAGTTACAGCACAAAATACGGCAGCCGTAAAAAGTAGATATTTCATTATATATTGTTGTTGTTGTTTTATGCCTTATCATGCTGATTTAAAGATAGTATACCTCGATGACAACCTTATGTCAGCAGTTATTCATCATGTTTATTTTGGTATTGGTTTAAAAGCTTATAACCTTTAAGTGTGCAAATACCGTAGTTAAAATGCTCCAAAAATTGCATCTGTACCTTTACAGTGCTAAATTCAGAAATCGGAAAAATCTCCGTATTGAACCCGAACTCAATCTGGCTTACCCGCATCCGGGCAATTATCTTTACATCAATATCTGTACGGATGTAGCCTTGTTTCATTCCTTTGGTTAAAAGCTGCTCCAGCATGCTGATCAATACCCCACTTTTGAATTTCAAAAACTCCATCCAGGCTTCGTAATGATATTTCTGCAGATCATGCATTACCGCCGGATTGATCCTCGAAAGCACATCTTCAGAACATTTCATCATATTGATCATCTCCTCAATCACGTTTTCCGATTTGCTGATGATGTCCTTTATCTGCGCTTCATCTTCCTTCAACTTTTTCTTAACTGAAGCAGTAACCAACTCATTCTTGTCTTTAAAAAACTGGTATATGGTTTTTTTCGACATACCGATGTGCCTGGCTATATCATCCATTGTGATGCTCTTGATACCAGCCCTCAAAAACAGCTCTTCGCTACCCTGTATTATTCTCTCTATTTGACTCATTGACTTTCCGAGTCAAAACTAAGGAAACATTTTTTGATTTCAAAGTTTCCAATAAAAAATACAATTACCTTAAAATCTGCATATTCATGATCTGCTCACCAGCGTATCTACAAACTGCACATCTAAATTCTTATCTTTGCCAAAATTTAATAAATCATGACGCTTACTCCGCTTTCTGCAATTTCGCCGGTTGATGGCCGCTATCGTAACACCACCGCCGAACTCGCAAACTATTTTTCTGAATATGCCCTGATCAAATACCGTGTATTTGTGGAAATAGAATATTTTATAGCTTTAGCCGAATATTCTTTACCGCAATTACAACAGTTTGATAAAGATCTGTCAGAAAAGTTACGCGACATTTACAGAAATTTTAGCGAAGCCGATGCCCTGAGCATCAAAGAGATTGAAAAAACAACCAATCATGATGTTAAGGCCGTTGAATATTTTATCAAAAAAGAGTTTGATAAATTAGGCAATCTTGATGCCTTTAAAGAGTTTATTCACTTTGGCCTTACCTCACAGGATATTAATAATACCGCCATACCTTATTCATTTAAGCTGGCTATTAATGAGAGCTACTACCCCGCTATCAATGAATTAGTTAACACGTTAAAAAGCTATGCGCAGGACTGGGATCAGGTTCCTATGCTGGCCCACACACATGGCCAACCGGCATCGCCAACCCGTTTGGGTAAAGAAATACAAGTTTTTGTTGAGCGTTTGGAAGCACAATTACAGCATTTAAAAGCCGTTCCGTATTCTGCCAAGTTTGGCGGCGCTACCGGTAATTTTAATGCTCACCACATCGCTTATCCTGGCAAGGATTGGAAAAACTTCGGTAATCATTTTGTTAATGAAGTTTTAGGCCTTAACCGCTCGCAATTTACCACCCAGATTGAGCATTATGATAACTTTGCCGCCCAGTGCGATGCATTAAAAAGGGTCAATAACATCCTGATTGATTTAGACAGGGATATGTGGACCTACATTTCCATGAACTACTTTAAGCAAAAGATAAAAGCCGGCGAAGTTGGTTCGTCGGCCATGCCGCACAAGGTTAACCCTATTGATTTTGAAAACTCGGAAGGCAACCTGGGTATTGCCAATGCTTTATTTGAACACCTGGCCGCTAAACTACCTGTTTCGAGGCTGCAACGCGACCTTACCGACTCTACTGTATTAAGAAACATCGGCGTTCCGGTGGCACATACGCTGATTGCTATTAAATCGACTATAAAAGGTTTAAACAAATTGTTGTTAAACCAGAATGCTATTGATGCTGATCTGGAAGCTAACTGGCCGGTTGTTGCCGAAGCTATACAAACTATTTTAAGACGCGAAGGTTACCCTAACCCGTACGAAGCCCTAAAAGATTTGACCCGTACCAACCAACAAATTAACGGACAAACAATAGCAGCCTTTGTCGATACGTTAAATGTAAGCGAGGATATAAAAAACGAATTGAAACAAATAACACCTTTAAATTATACAGGAATTTAAGGTAGATGCGTGGATGTGCGGATGATTATCAAAATCAATTTGCACATTCGCAAATTCACGCATCTGCACATCCAAACATATCATTTACGTGTCATAACTAATTAATAGCTATCTTTAAACAAAAAAGCTGGCTAAATTTGTTAATTAAGATTTATTAAAAACAGCAGAAATGAATATCAACGTATATACAGAATCAACGCCTAACCCGGCAACTATGAAGTTCATTGTGAACAAGTTGCTTATCAATGGCAGTGTAGATTACCCTACAAAAGAAAGTGCCGAAAAATCACCTTTCGCTAAAGAATTGTATAAATTCTCTTTTGTTAATGGTGTTTTCTTTGCCAGCAACTTTGTAACTATCACCAAAACTGATGGTAGCGACTGGGCTGATGTTGAACCTATTATGAAGGAATTTGTAAAAGGCGCTGTAGAATCTGAATTGAAGGTACAATTAGAGGAAGAAGCTGCCGATGTAAATTTTGAAGGTTCTGAAACCGAGGTAAAAATACAGCAGATATTACATGATTACGTTCGCCCGGCTGTTGAGCAGGATGGTGGTGCTATCTCTTACCGTTCATTTAACGAAGGCGTTGTTACTGTTGAGCTTCGCGGTTCATGCAGTGGCTGTCCGTCATCAACTGTTACCCTGAAAGCCGGTATCGAAAACCTGCTTAAACGTATGGTACCTGAAGTTACCGAAGTGGTATCTGAAGCTTTATAAAAGATATTATTTACACGAATTTAGTCGAATGGCACAAATATGATTTATAAAATGGCGCTAATTCAATAATTAGCGCCATTTTTAATTCGTGTAATTAGTGCCTATTATTTATTTGAAATACTTCTGTACGGTTGATAAAAGCTCACCAGTGATCAGGCCGTTGGTAGCCAACAGTTCCCGGGTTTCAATAACCTCGGGGCCTCCTTTAAAATTGACGATATCCCCTCCTGCCTGCTTTACAATGACTATACCACCGGCTATATCCCAGGCGTTTAAATTATATTCATAAAAGGCATCAAACCTGCCGCAAGCGGTATAAACCAGATCAACCGCTGCCGAACCGATACGACGCAAGCCATGACAGCTTCTCATCAACTCGGTAAACAAATCTATGTAGGTAGCTTGTTTGGAAAAATCATAATACGGAAAACCCGTGGCCAATAGGCTATCTGCCACGGCTTTATTTTTACTCACCCCGATCTCTTTGCCATTAAGGTAAGCAGGGGTATCTTTGGAGGCGTAAAAGCACTCATCCTGGTTAATTTCATATACCACACCCAACACCAGCTTATCATATTCTTTAAGGGCAATACTTACCGAAAACGCTGGCAGACCATGTATAAAGTTAGTAGTACCATCTAAAGGGTCAATGATCCAGTTATACCTTTCACCTAAAGTGGTAGTAGTTTTTTCTTCGGTGATGAAACCTGCTTCGGGTAATATTTTACGAAGGCCTTCTACGATGATCTTTTCGGCGTTTTTATCGACGTACGATACCAGATCGTTCAGTCCTTTATATTCTATTTTATCCGGATCAAAGGTTTTACGTTCCTGTCTGATGAAATCGCCTGCCTGTTTGGCAACCTCAGTTACCTGGTTGGTTATGTTTTTGAGTTCCATGATGCCTTAGTGATAAGCTGAATGAAAATGCCTTGTGTATAAAAAAGCTCGCGAAAAATAAGCTTAACGCTGCCCCTATCCTTGCTACCGGCGGGTAGATGCCAAAGTTCTGTATCAATATTTTAATAACCGCTAAATTGGCGAAGAAACCCAAAAAAGCCACCGATGCAAAACGCATAAATTGTTTGTAAGCAGACAGCTTTGATTCGGTAAAGACCAGGTAACGGGTAATCAAAAAGTTAACGATAACGCCCATACAAAATGATATGGCCAATGATACTGTAGAATTGCGAACAGTATATGAAAATATCTGGTAAGTATGCTGAGTAAGTAAGTTATGATAAAACAGATAAAAGGCCGATACATCTACCAAAAAACCCGCGCCTGCCGAAATTACAAACCTAAATACCTGGTTCTTTAATAATCTATTAGTTAGTTTGGTATTAGCCATGTTTTACTGCAGCTGATTTTTTATCCTTGTTAAGCCCGTTTACAATTAAAACAGTTCCGCCAACAACCATTAACAATGAAATAAATTCAGCCTGGGTAAAGCTAATGCCCGCTACATGGTATTTGGTATTTACCCGTATCAGTTCAATAAAAAAGCGTTCAACACCTGCTAATATCATATATATGCCAAACATTACGCCTGCAGGTTTAATACGGTCGCGTATGCTCCATAAAAGCCAAAACAACAATGAGCAAACTACCAGTTCATAAAACGATGTTGGGAAAACGGGATATTGCAATTCATGGCAAAACTTACCTATACAGCCCGGTATGGCAACACCCTCATCATTTACATTATGAGGAAACTTGAACGACCATACCCAATCCGGAGCCCAGCTTAACCAGCCGGGTTTTGCTGCGGTATTGGTTATACCCCAATCCCCATCGCCCGACATTTGACAGCCAATACGGCCTAATGCATAAGCCAGCATCATGCCCGGACCGCCAATATCCAGCATATCTAATGGTTTAATGCCGTGTTTATTGGCAATATATAATACTGCCGCGCCACCGCATATTAAACCACCGTAAAAGGTAAACCCGCTTGTGCCTATCAGCATACCTACCGGATCTTTTACAAACTCATCCCAGTTTTCTAAACCATTAAATAATTTAGCGCCTGCAAAACCAAATATGGCAGCCCAGAGCAAAATATTGCCCATCAGCTCATATGGATGCACGGTTACCTCTTTGGTTACCGGTTTAGCCCGCTTTTGTTTTTGGCCTTCATAATATGACCAGTAAGCAAATGCAGCAGCGCCAATGATGCCGCATATCCAATTGCCGCGCAGCGACAGCAAAAAATCCTGAGGGTTATCTAATAATGCTTGATAGTTTAATATGCAGTCAACCAGTTTATAACCTAAAACAAAGCCAAATACACCATTACCAACCAGTTCATTCATCGATGCCGGATTACCTACTGTTACCGTTTTTTTGAAAGAATGGATAATCCCCAGCTTTTCTTTCCGCTTAAATTCCTGTGCAAAAGCCCAATAGGCACCCATGAAAGCTATGGCCACAAAAAAGCCAAAGGTTTGTACGGGCAAGGGAATATTTATACCAAAAAGATACTGTAGAAGCGATGTAATAGTTGGAAACATAGGTTTTAGTTTAAAGCGAAGATAGTATTTTAATGAACCAATATTTCTTCGCTTTCTGTTATATCGACATCACCATCCGGTGAAATGTTTGTTAAGTGAACGGTTTTCAATTCGTTGATCAGCACAGGGTCATACTTGGTTCTTACCTTCACGTAGTTACGGGTAAAACCATGCATAAAGCCATCTTTAATATCCCCTTCAAACAAAACCTCCTGGCTGGTATTCAACTGGCTTTCATAAAACGCGCGGCGCTTTTTGTCAGACAGGATATGCAGCATTTTGCTTCGCTCGCCCCTTGCCGATCCGGGTACCGCGCCGGTCATTTGGCTGGCCAGTGTGTTTTCCCTTTCTGAGTAGGTAAATACGTGCAGGTATGAAACATTAAGGTCGTTTAAAAAATTATAGGTATCGATAAAGTCTTCTCTTGTTTCGCCAGGGAAACCTACTATAACATCTACCCCAATGCAGCAATCGGGCATTAGTTCTTTAATTTTAGCTATCCGGTTTACGTACAGATCGCGTTTATAACGGCGGCGCATTAAGCCCAATATTTTATCAGAACCTGATTGCAGCGGGATATGAAAATGCGGCACAAACCGTTTGGAAGCAGCCACGAAAGCAATAATCTCATCGGTAAGCAGGTTAGGTTCTATTGAGGATATGCGGAAACGGTCTATTCCTTCTACCTCATCCAATGCTTTTACCAGGTCAAAGAATTTATCTTCCCTTTTACCGTTCCGGATGCCAAAATCGCCCAGGTTAACGCCTGTAAGCACAATTTCCTTAACGCCCGATGCGGCAATTTGACGTGCCTGCTCCAATACGTTTTCAATAGTATCGCTGCGGCTGCTGCCACGGGCCAGGGGTATAGTGCAGAACGTACATGAATAATCGCATCCATCCTGAACTTTCAGGAAAGTGCGGGTACGATCACCAAAAGAGTAGGCCGGTACAAACTCATTAGCCTCAGATACAGGCTGATTGTAAACCACTGCCTTAGGCTTTTTAGTGAGATCGGTAATGTGATCAATGATCTGAAACTTTTCAGCAGCGCCTAATACCATGTCTACCCCTGGAATTTCAGCAATTTCCTGTGGTTTTAGCTGCGCATAGCAGCCTACAATGGTTACGTAGGCGTTGGGGGATATCTTGAGCGCTTCCTTAACTATCTTTTTACACTTTTTATCCGCGTTTTCGGTAACCGAACAGGTGTTGATCACAAAAACGTCAGGTGTATTCGTAAACTCAACCGTATCATAACCAGCCTGGTTAAACAACCTGCCTATAGACGATGTTTCCGAATAGTTGAGCTTACAGCCCAGGGTATAAAAAGCTACTTTCTTATTCATGTTTAAGGTGGCAAAGATAATAATTATTGAATTAAGGAACTAAGCCTTGCATCATTGTGACATTTGCTCCATCAAACCAAGTCTTAAAAACCATCGTCGAACTACTTTTTAAAATTAAATTTTAACACAAAATGAGGTCAAAATCAATCAAAAAACGACTAAAAAACTTCAAAAACGGGGCTAAAAATTCAATTTTCACTCGTTTTATTGCATTTTAGCGCGGTTTTATTTGCTTTAAAAAGTTTTAACAAACTCAATCACAACACCTTAACTAATATAAGTCGATTTCAATATCTTTTCCGGCTTGCCCGGTTAGCAAAACAGTCCGACTTTTCTGGTGCTCAGAAAGGCCGGACTGCTTTAGTATTACAAATGTACGGAATATAGAATCAATTACCTCGGGTAAGTACACTCTGCCCTTCTCAAGAGTATTAGCCCATGAATTGACAGTTTCATTAAATCAGGTCATTTATCGACTCACCCCGACATCGCTACGCTTGTCGACCCTCTCTTCAGCTTCGCTGGAAAGAGGGCGGGGAAAAAATATTTTCTTTGCTCCTTTTTCTTTTTTTCCTTGCCCTCTTTCCGCCGCAGGCGAAGAGAGGGCGGTCCAGCGAAGCGTAGACCGGGTGAGTTACTTGTAGACCACGATAATCAAAGATTATGCCGATTGATGGGCTATTAATCCTCTCAAAAGTGAAATCCTACTTAGCCGGACTTCTCTAATTACTAAATCCTAAATCGAACATCCCAAATCCGAAATCAGCCCTCCTCTTCGCTCCAGCGGTAGCTTTCATTTTCCAGGCCTATGAGGTCAATAACGCGGTTTACTAACGTCATGGCCAGTTCTTCGATGGTTTTTGGTTTGCTGTAGTAGGATGGTATGGCCGGGCAAATAATGCCACCCGCCTCGGTTACCGTTTGCATATTACGGATATGGATCAGGTTAAGCGGCGTATCGCGCGCAACGAGGATCAGTTTACGGCGTTCTTTGAGTATCACATCGGCGGCGCGGATTATCAGATCATCAGAGATGCCTCCGGCTATGCGGCCCAGGGTGCCCATAGAGCATGGCACAACAACCATTGTATCAAACCTGGCCGAGCCCGATGCAAAGGGCGCCATAAAGTCTTTTTTGTCGTAAAATTTGAAATCGAAATTATTAAAATGATCGTTTTCGAGCTCAAAGCGCCAAACATCTTTGGCATTGTCTGACATAACAACGGCAACTTCTTTCAGCTGGTCTTTCAACTGATCTAATTTTTTTAATAACAGGTGGGCATAAATGGAACCACTGGCACCCGTAATGGCAACTACAATCTTCTTCTTCATGATTAATTCATCATTTAACCCTATCACACAAGTTACGGGCATAAAAAAGGGTCGAATACAAGTACCCGACCCTACATCTACCTATGAAAAACATGCCCTTGAGAGGGCATTACAAAGATAATAACAGTTTTTTGATTATTAAACAAATTTGTAAAAATAATTTTACGTTATGTTTTTATAAATTTTTCTCTATCAATAGTTGAATAATACCATCAACCATACCTACACGCGGCACATAAATGCTCTTAATACCCGCGTTTTTCATCACGGTAAGGTAAATTTCACAAGCCGGAATAATAACGTCGGCCCGATCCTGGTTTAATCCGAGCACATTGATACGATCTTTCAGCGAAAATGATGTTAAGTAAGTGTAAAGCGATTTAAGTTTGGTAAAGCTCATCGGCGCATCATTCTCCTCTTCGGATAGCCTGTATAACTTATTGATATTACCACCAGTGCCTATACCTGCCAGCTGTTTAAACCCACGGGTATGCTCGCGTATAAAATCCTTCATTTCGTTCCAGGTTTCTTCCGAATCCTGGTTATCCAGTATCCTGATGGTACCAATGTTGAATGATTTTGACGCCATCAGCTGCCCGGTTGAAAATAATGAAAGTTCTGTACTGCCACCACCTACGTCTACATAAAGGTAATTTTTACTTTTATCGATATTTTGATCTGCATGGCTGGCGTAAATAACTTTAGCTTCTTTTGAGCCGTGAATGATCTCCAGGTCAATCTGCGCTTCCTGTTTGATCAGTTTAGCAACCTCTTCCCCATTATCAGCCTCACGCATAGCCGATGTGGCATAAGCCAGATAATCAGTTACCTTATATACATCCATCAGGTTTCTGAAAGCCTGCATAGACTTTACCAGATCGTTGGTTTTCTTTTCAGAAATATGATGCTGAATAAAGGCATCATCGCCTAAGCGTAAAGGAACCCGGATCAAGGTATTTTTTTTAAAGGAAACCGAACCATTATTTTCAATAATGTCGGCAATCAGCAGCCTTACTGCGTTTGAACCTATATCTATTGCGGCGTATCTCAATTTGGGTTATTTATTTTTTGTTTTCAGGTAGTTATATATTTCAATTTGCGCACGGTGACTGGTGGCAGAACTGGTTTTGTGATATTTGTTATTGTTAGCGCTGTTTATTTCGCGGGCCTTGGTATTATCATGCAACTGGATATTGATCATCTCCCTTACCTCTTTACGTAAGTGCTCATCTAAAACCGGGAAACCCACCTCAACGCGGTTGTCAATATTACGGGTCATAAAATCTGCCGATGTCAGGTAAATCAGCTCATTGCCACCATTGCAATAAATATGTACACGTGCATGCTCCAGGTATTTATCTACAATACTGATTACCTCAATATTTTCACTAAAGCCCTTTACACCTGGCACCAGGCAGCACATACCCCGAATGATCATCTTGATCTTTACCCCCGCGTTACTGGCCTGGTAAAGTTTATTGATCACATCTTCATCGGCAAGGCTGTTCATTTTTAATATCATGTAGGCCTTTTTACCAGCCTTCGCGTTTTTTATCTCTGTATCAATAAGCTTGTAAATTGCAGGCCGTGAATCAACAGGTGATACAATAAGGGTTTTTAACCCTTTAGGTAAAATATTCCGTTTCAGCGCCCTGAACACGATAGCCAGGTCATCAGTTATTTTTGTATTGGCGGTAAATAACGTATGGTCGGCATAAATTTTAGCAGTTTTTTCGTTAAAATTCCCGGTTGATAAGCAGGCGTAGTTTACCATCTTTTGCTTCTCTAATCGGCTAACCAGGCATATTTTAGAGTGCACCTTATACCCAGCTATACCATACAGTACGTTTACGCCTTCCTCTTCCAGCCTGTTACTCCAGAAAATATTGTTTTGCTCGTCAAAACGCGCACGCAGCTCAACCAGACAATTCACTTTTTTACCGTTTTTCGCGGCATTTACAAGGGCGTGTACAATGCGGGAATTTTCGGCCAAACGGTAAACAGCAATGCTGATCTCCTTAACTTTAGGATCGATAGCGGCCTCACGCAAAAAGTGGATAATATAATCGTATGATTGGTATGGTGTACTTATCAGGTAATCTTTTTTAGCTATTAACCCGATCAGGCTTTTGCCAAATGACAGATCCTCAACCGGTAAAGGCGGATATTTAACAAATTCAAGCTCCGGGCTGCCTACGTTTGGAAATGATATAAAATTTTTAAAGTTGTGATACCTGTTGCCCGGAATGAGGCTTTCGCCATGCAAACCCATTTTACCTACCAGGTACTTGAGCATATCCATCGGCATTTCGGTATCGTAAAGCAAACGCATGGGCGTGCCCTTTTTACGTTTCTGTAAGCTTTTTGCCAGCGCGTCTATAAACTTGCCGCTTACCTCCTTATCCAGGTCAAGCTCAGCATCGCGGGTGAGCTGAAGCGAATAAGCTTCGATACTATCATGATCAAATATGAAAAAGATATCTTCTAAACTATATCGGATAATATCATCAAGCAGGATGATGAATTTCAGGTTATTAGTTTCGGGCAGTACAATAAACCGTGACAGGTTATCCGGAAACTCAATAAGGGCAAATCTTGATTTTTTATTTTTGGTAAGCTTTACAAAAAAATAAATGGCCCTGTCGCGCAGTTCGGGCAGCGGCAAAGTATCATTGAGCATGATAGGCACCAGGGTGGCCAGCAGCTTTTCCCTGAAATAGCTTTTAACAAACGCTCCGCGTGTTACGTTAAGCTGCTTATCATTCAGGATGAATATTTTTTCTTCGGCAAGCTGCTTTACAATAATGTTTTCGTAAAGATTATTGAACTTACGCTCCTGCTTTACAACAATATTTTTGATCTGGTTAAGCAGCTTTTTGGGATTGAAACCCAGAATTTCCTTTGATTTTTCGTTAAGGGCGGCCAGCCTGCTCATAGTAGCCACACGCACACGATAAAACTCATCTAAATTGGACGAAAATATGGCTAAAAACCTTATCCGTTCAATAAGCGGAACAGTTGGATCCGCAGCTTCCTGCAAAACCCTGTCGTTAAAATATAACCAACTTATTTCTCTGTTAATTAAGGGAACCTGTTTATCCATATACTTTGCCCCACTGGGGTCCGCTTTTACAAAACTGCCTATTTATTTGTTAAGTTAATATTAACTCATTAGTATTTCATGAGTTTTTATTGATTATTAATTATTACAAAAAGTTAACAAAGGGGGCTTAGCTTACCGTATCGACTCACCCTGGCATCGCTGCGCTTGCCATCCCTCTCTTCGCCTGCGGCGGAAAGAGGGAATTTTTTCCTACAGATTCTTTACCCTCTTTGCCCAAAGGGCAGAGAGGGTGCCCGAGCGAAGCAATGGGTGGGTGAGTCTAATATACGTTATGCTTTTCATAGCCATTACGTAGCCTCACCCTGCCCTCTCCAAAGGAGAGGGTTCAAAAAGAGCAACATTAATGAGCGAAGTTTAAGTCCTCTCCTTTGGAGAGGATTTAGGTGAGGCTTAATTAAACAGTTTTGCCTCACCCTGCCCTCTCCAAGGGAGAGGGTTCAAAAAGAGCGACCTTTAGTAGACTCACCCGGTCTACGCTGCGCTGAACCACCCTCTCTTCGCCTGCGGCGGAAAGAGGGTATGAAAAACGGGAAAACTCCCGCCCTCTTTCCAGCGAAGCTGAAGAGAGGGCCGACAAGCACAGCGATGTCGGGGTGAGTCGATAAACAACATGACTGTTAAACTATGCCTTTTCAAGGGCTATGATTCTTTAAGAGAGTTTAGGTGAGGCTTGCGCTTACAACAAATTAACTGAACAGGTTTTATAAATCTTTCTAATACCTTAGTTTTGTAAACACTTATAAAACCATTTACTTATGCCAACATTTGATATAGTAAGCAAGATAGACGGACAAACCCTTGATAACGCCATAAATACCGCTAAAAAGGAAATTTTGAACCGTTATGACTTTAACGATTCAAAAAGTACTATCGACCTGGATAAGAAAACCAACTTAATTACCATAGTTACCGAAAACGATATGCGTTTAAAAGCCATAACCGATGCTATCATTAGCCGTATGGTAAAACAAAACCTTGACCCTAAAGCACTGGACGATGGCAAGGAGCAATACGCATCGGGCAATATGATCCGTAAAGAGATCAAGATCAAGGAAGGGATTGACAAGGAAGCGGCCAAAAAGATCGTTAAAAAGATAAAAGACAGCGGCCTCAAGGTACAAGCCTCCATTATGGACGATCAGGTGCGTGTACAAGGCAAAAAGATCGATGATCTGCAAGCCGTGATCAGCCTGTGCCGCGCCGAAAACTTTGGCCAGCCGTTGCAGTACATCAATATGCGGGATTAATTAAGAGATAATTATTTTTTGTAGAGACGCATTACATGCGTCTTTTTTTATTTATGATTAATTTTTGTCCTTGCGAGCGTAGCGTGGCCATCGCGAACTATGCAGGGGGATCTTTATAGTTCGCGATTGCTTCGTTCCTCAGCAATGACATGATGTAATCAAGCTGCCTTCTTAAACAAAAAGAGAGGCTCATTACATGAGCCTCTCTTTAAAATATTTCTTATATACAGGTTTACCCTGCTATTTCAACTTCTTTAACTTCATTTGGGCGGCCATTTTTAAAAGCCTTGCGTGGAGATAAACCCAGCAATTCAAACATAGCCATATCGGTATCAAATGACGGGTTTGGTGTGGTCAATAATTTTTCACCGGCAAAGATGGAGTTGGCACCTGCCATAAAGCAGAAAGCCTGCTCAACTACGCTCATTTCTGTACGGCCTGCAGATAAACGCACTACCGTTTTTGGCATAATGATACGGGTAGTAGCTATCATGCGTACCATATCCCAAACAGATACCCTCGGCTGGTCGGCCAGCGGCGTTCCCTGTACAGGTACCAGCGCGTTAATTGGTACCGATTCCGGGTGTTTAGGTAGGTTTGATAATGTTTTCAACATCGAGATACGATCCTCAACTGTTTCACCTAAACCGATGATACCACCGCTACATACGGTAATTTTAGCTTTACGCACATGCTTCAGGGTTTCCAGGCGCTCATCATAGGTACGCGTGGTGATGATACGTTTGTAATCCTCTTCAGAAGTATCCAGGTTATGATTATAGGCATATAAGCCCGCGTCAGCCAAACGCTGGGCCTGGCTTTCGGTAAGCATACCCAGGGTACAGCAAACTTCCATATCCAGCGCATTAACTGCTTTCACCATGTCAATTACCTTATCAAAATCTCGGTTATCACGAACCTCGCGCCAGGCGGCACCCATACATAAACGCGATGCGCCGCCTGCTTTTGCTTTCTCGGCAGCGGCAATAACTTCATCTTTAGGCATAATGGCATGCACGTTTACACCCGTGTTGTAGCGGGCAGCCTGCGGGCAATACGCGCAATCTTCAGAACAGCCGCCGGTTTTGATTGAGATCAGCGAACTGATCTGCACCTCGGCATAGTCTTGATTTTCACGGTGTATGGTAGCGGCCTTGTACACAAGGTCAAGCAATGGGGTATGGTATATCTCAGCAATTTCTTCTTTCGTCCAGTTGTATCTTACCTCAGTCATTCTGTTTCTAATTTTGATGGTTCAAATTTATAATAAAAGCTGGAATAGTGAATAGGGAGTTTAATTACGGGAGAAACTCTAAAAAATAAATTCTAAATTCTAAAGAAAAAGTCTAAAACCTAAATTCTAAACGCTAACTTGTTGGGCATTTTTTCACCACTCACCACTCACCACTCACCACTCACCACTCACCACTCACCACTCACCACTCACCTCTCACCTCTCACCACTCACCACTCACC
>NZ_JBCECK010000034.1:0-42973 GCF_039207105.1 Mucilaginibacter sp. | reverse complement strand
TTTAAATATTTATAGTAACCGGCAATGGCAATCATGGCGGCATTATCGGTACAGTATTCCATCTTAGGGATAAAACTTTCCCAGCCGTTTTTGGCGCACATATCCTTTAAGCCTTCACGTAAACCTGTATTAGCCGATACACCGCCAGCCAGGGCAATCTGTTTAATGCCGTGCTCCCGGGCAGCTTTCTGCAATTTATTAAGCAGTATCGTAGCAATCCGTTTTTCAACCGAGGCGCAAATATCAGGTAGGTTCTGAGCTATAAAATCAGGTTGTTTGGCTACATTATCCCTGATAAAATATAGGATAGCTGTTTTGAGCCCGCTAAAGCTAAAATCAAGCCCGGGTATTTGTGGTTCCGGAAACTTATAAGCATCAGGGTTACCCTGGCGCGCGTATTTATCTATAAGCGGTCCGCCGGGATAAGGCAGCCCTAAAATTTTACTGGTTTTATCCATTGCTTCGCCGGCAGCATCGTCAAGGGTTTCGCCTATAACCTGCATGTCAAAGTAATCGTTCACCAGAACTATCTGCGTATGCCCGCCAGAAACGGTAAGACATAAAAATGGGAACGAAGGTTTATGATCGCCAATAAAATGGGCCAGAATATGGGCCTGCATATGGTTAATATCAATAAGCGGCAGGTTCCTGGCCAGCGCGAAGGCCTTAGCAAATGACACCCCTACTAAAAGCGAACCTAAAAGTCCTGGTCCGCGCGTAAAAGCTACTGCATCAACATCATTTTTGTTTACTTTTGCATTCAACAAAGCTTGTTGAACAGCAGGAACAATATTTTGCTGATGAACCCTTGAGGCAAGCTCAGGGACAACACCTCCGTACGCTTCGTGAATGGTTTGGTTGGCAATTACGTTGCTCAGTATCACCCCATCAACACAAACAGATGCAGAGGTTTCATCACATGAAGATTCAATTCCTAAAATTACAGGCACGTTATTAAGTCAAAAATCAAAAGTTAAAAGTCAAAAATACCAGCCTTAGCTTTTGATGGGTTATCAATACATTTTAAAAAAGTAAAACATTTCAAGCGCTTTTGAATTTTTACTTTTGAAATTTTAATTAAACACAAAGTTATTAAAAAAGTACTCAATATAGCGTTAGGGATAGTGTTGTTCATTTTATTGACACTGAGCATACTTTTACTGGCTTTTCAATTTAAACCCGTACAAACCTGGGCCGCCAAACAGGCAGCCGATTACCTTTCAGGCGAACTGCATACCAAAGTTGCTGTTAAAAGTCTTTACATACGCCCCTTTACCTCTGTAGTATTGGAGGGATTATACGTATTGGATAAAAAGCAGGATACGCTCTTGAGTACCCCTAAGCTGGCAGTTGATATCGATGGGTTTTCGCTTGTCACCAGTATTAAACAGCGGGTTATCAACTTTGAATCCATTGAGTTGGATAATGGTTCCTTTTATTTAAAAAAGCAAAAAGACAGTACCACCAATCTAAAATTCATTATTGATTACTTCGCGGGTGATACCACTAAAAAGGATACCACCAAAAAAGCACCCGGCAAACCCTGGACACTGAATTTTGATAAGGTAACTATCAACAATTTTCATTTCCGATATAAAAATCAGCTGATAGATACGGTAGAGAACAAAGTCAACTTCGATGATATTGATGTAAGCCATTTCAGCACGGAAGTAACCGGTATGGATATCAAAAACCACTTATTCAAGGGTAATGTGCACAACCTTACCCTGCAGGAAAAAAGCGGTTTTTATGTCAAAAACTTCACCGCGCATACCACTATTGATACCAACCAGATACTGTTGCAGCATTTATCCATACAAACCAAACACTCGCACCTGAAAGATTATTTCCGGATGCGGTTCAAGTCATTTGATGATTTTGACAATTTTGAGAATAGGGTAAATATGGATGCCAATTTCAAAACGTCACGCATATCATCAACCGATATCGCTTACTTTACCAGCGGCCTGGGCAAGGTAAATTTTGATCTGGGTATTGACGGTCAGGCAAAAGGCCTGGTCAATAACCTGAAAGCCAAGCATGTGACCATTACCGGGGGGCAGGCTACCTTTATCAAAGGTGATTTTAACCTGCGTGGCTTACCAGATTGGGACAATACCTTCCTGGAACTGAAGTTTGACCAGATAGCATCCAACAAAAAGGATATGGACTACCTGATCAGTCATTTTTCGGGTACGCCTACCATGAAAGCGCCGGCCATCATCGGCAAGTTTGGCAACATTAACTTTACCGGCAGGTTTACGGGCTTGCAGAATGATTTCGTGGCCTACGGTATATTCAAAACCGGTTTAGGCAGATTTGACTCGGACATAAACCTCAAAATTGATAAAAAGGGAACGCCAAGCTACAGCGGCAAACTGGATGCCTTTAATTTTGATCTGGGCACTTTAATTGATGAAGAAACCCTGGGCCGCACCACCTTTAACGCCGATATTAAAGGCAGCGGCGACGAACTCAAGAACTTGAGCGAAGTGGTTGACGCAAAAATCAACGCTATTGACTTTAAAGGTTATACCTATAATAACCTGACCGTAAACGGCTCATTTATCAAGCAACTGGCCGATGGACACATCACCATCAATGATAAAAACGTAAAGCTTGATTTAAAAGGCAGTGTGAATTTAGCGCCTAAGCTGCCGATATATGACCTGGCTGCAACCATTAAGGATGCCCGCCTGAACAAGCTTAAACTGATCACCGATACCATAACGATTAGCACGCAGTTAAAAACCGCCTTTTCGGGTACCGAACTGGATAATATACAGGGTAACATTTTACTTTCGCCGGCCAGGGTGGTTGACCCAAGGAATAACTATGTGGTCGATTCGCTATACCTTTCATCTACCGGCACAGGAAATAACCGGGAGATAGCGCTCCGGTCAGACTTTGCAGATGCCAGCATCAAGGGTCGCTTTGATCTGGCCACCCTCCCCTCCTATTATAAAACCATTGCCAAAAAGTATATCCCATCAATAAAAACAACTATTGTCACGCCCAAACCCGAGCAGTTCGCGTTTAACCTGAAGCTTAAAAATTTAGATCCGCTAACAGCTATATTTTTACCTGACCTGAAGATCCCCGACCAGGGTACGCTTATAGGCCAGTTTGATTCTGAAAAGAAAATGGCTACCCTATCGGGCTATATTAAAACATTTAAATATGGCAAAACTGTTTTCCATGATTTTATCATCGACGAAAACACAACGGATAGCATGCTGGGGCTCAGCTTATCATTAAGCCGGGTTGATATTACCGACAGCCTGTTTATTAAGGATATCAACATTACTAACTTTGTTAAAAACGACAGCTTAAACTTTAACGTTAAGCTATCTGATAAAAACGCAGTAAACCAGCTTGACCTTTACGGCCTCGTACAATTTGGGCGTGATACTACGGCCAAGTTAATGCTGCTGCCATCAGATGTGATCCTTGAAAAGCAAAAATGGCACATACAGGAGCAGGTACGCATCCGCTTGCTTGATGGCAAAACTCAGGTGCAGGGCTTTGAGTTATCAAACGGTCCGCAAAAGGTGCGCATCAACGGTTTTATTTCTGATAATCCGGCCGATGAGTTAAAGCTTTCATTTGAGAAATTTAACATGCGCACCCTAAACCAGCTTACCCGCACCTCGGGTATATTTTTACGGGGCAGCATGGATGGCGATGTCAAGTTCACTTCCATCACCAAATCGCCGGGGGTTGACGCGCATCTGACTGTGGACTCCCTAACCATGAACAAAACACTTATTGGTAAAGTAAAACTGGAATCGACCCTGGGTAACGACCGCAAGCAGGCCAACATGAAGTTGAATATCCTGAACCGCGGATTGGAGACCATGAACATTGCCGGTATATACGCTTTTGGCCAAGACACTGACGATAAGCTGGATTTTGATATTAAGATGAACCAAACGGAGGCCATCATCTTCGCGCCGTTTATAAAAGACCTGGTATCGGACGTTAAAGGAAACATATCAACCGACCTGAAATTGAGTGGTAAGCCATCAAACCCGCAACTGAACGGTAACCTTACCCTCGAGAATACCGGCGTAACCGTTAATTACTTAAAAACCGCCTATACCGTTAATACCAAGCTTAACGTTAACAACAGCGTTATCGATATTAAAAACATGGTACTCAAGGATGTTAAAGGCGGCACCGGTACAGCTAACGGCACAGTTGATTTAAATAACATTGATAACCCCAACATTCAAGTAGTGCTTGACGCGCGAAACCTGATGGCACTGAATACTACTTTTAAAGACAACCACCTTTACTATGGTACGGCTTACGGTACAGGCAAATTTAGCTTTAAGGGCCCGGTTGATAATATGAAAATTGATATTACCGCACGTACAGAGGCGGGTACAGTTTTCAATATTCCGCTCAATACCTCATCAACCGCCAGTGAATATGACTTTATTAAGTTTGTAAGCCATAGGGATACTTTAAAAGCCCCGGCCAAGCAACGCGCCTTTAATGGTGTTACCCTGAATTTTGACCTGAGCGCTGATGAAAAAACAATTGTTAAAATTGCTACCGACTACGGCTTATTAGAAGGCAGCGGCGTTGCCAACAACTTAAAGCTGAATATTAACAGCCTGGGCGATTTTGAAATGTACGGCGACTTTTTGATAAGCACAGGTAAGTTTGAGTTTACGGCCAAAAACTTTATCAGTAAAAACTTTACGGTTAGCCAGGGTGGTACCATCAGGTGGACAGGCAACCCATCAAACGCCGAGATAAATCTGAAGGCCCTGTATGAGGTGCGTACCTCTAAAGCGCCGCTTTACACCGCGGCAGGTTTGCAGGCGCCAACATCAGCTCAACAAACATTGGTACAGGCTCAGCTGATATTAACCAAATCGTTATTGCAACCTTTAATTGACTTTGACTTTAACTTCCCTACAGATCCATCAGTAAAGGATGATCTGGCCACTTATCTGGCCGATAACAATAACCGGAGCCAACAGGCTATCAGTATTATTGTGCGCCGTACTTTTTCGTCAAATAACAACAATAACTTAACCAACCAGGTATTCAGTACTGCAGGCGAAGCGGTGAGTGAGTTTGCGTTTAATAAGTTGAACAGCCTGATATCGCAATCAAATATCAAATACTTCGATTTAAATATACGCTCGCTTTATGAGGCCAGCGCTTCGTTAAAGTTTTATGATGGAAGGCTATCCTTTAGCGGCAGTTTGTTTAATAATAACGGCTCAAATGATCCGTTCAACAACAATAATGCTACCTTATTTTCAAGGGGTAATTTAACCAAGGATTTTGAGGCACTATACCAGATCAGGAAAGATGGTAACCTTACCGCCAGGTACTCTTACCGACTTTTGAACAATACGTCGCTTAATACTTTAAACAATCTTGACTTTCAGTATGTAAACGGTATTGGTTTAGTATATACCCGCGACTTTGATACTTTTGGGGAGTTTATCAGGAACATATTCAGAAGGAGCCGGCGCGACAGGGCGCCGGTTACTCCTAACCCGGTACCACCTACAACAGGCGGAACACCGGCCGTCAAACCTGACGATGACGAAAATAATTAATTAATGATCGCGCATAATAGCGTGATCCATTTTATCTCTTTTGGTGAGTAAGTACGATTCGTTATGCGGGTTTGAAGCAATTTCAATAGGCACGTTCTCAACAATCTCCAAACCGTAACCAATAAGTCCGGCCCGTTTTTTAGGATTGTTGCTCATCAAACGCATCTTGGTAATGCCCAGGCTGCGCAATATCTGCGCGCCAATACCATAATCGCGCTGATCCATTTTAAAGCCTAATTTAATATTAGCCTCTACGGTATCAAATCCGTTCTCCTGCAACTGGTAAGCTTTTAACTTATTGATAAGACCAATCCCCCGGCCTTCCTGGTTCATGTAAACTATAGCGCCCTTACCTTCCTTACTTATCATCTCCATAGCTTTATGCAGTTGTGGCCCGCAATCGCAACGGCATGAGCCAAAAATATCGCCGGTAACGCATGAACTATGCACACGTACTAAAATTGGTTCACCAGGCTCCCAGGTACCTTTAACCAAGGCCAGGTGGTTTTCGCCGGTATCCAGCTGGGTATAGCCGATCATGTCAAAATCGCCCCACTGAGTAGGCATTTTTACAGATACCTCTTTCCGCACCAACGTTTCAGCGCTTAAGCGGTAAGCGATCAGATCTTTTATAGATACTATTTTCAGATCAAACTCTTTGGCCATGATCATCAGATCGGGCAGGCGAGCCATATCGCCGTCCTCTTTCATGATCTCGCATATCACCCCGGCAGGCTCAAATCCGGCCAAAACAGCCAGATCAATAGCCGCTTCGGTATGTCCGGTTCTGCGCAACACACCGCCATCTTTGGCAATAAGCGGAAAAATATGTCCCGGTCTGCCCAGATCTTCGGGCTTGGTTAAAGGATCAATCAGCGCCAGCGTGGTTTTTGACCTGTCAGATGCCGAGATACCTGTAGTGCAGCCATGACCCAACAAATCAACAGAAACCGTAAAGTTAGTTTCGTGTGATGTAGTGTTATGGCTAACCATTGGTTCCAATTCCAATTCGCGGGCACGTTGTTGTGTAATAGGCGCGCAAACCAGTCCACGGCCATAGCGTACCATAAAATTGATAGCTTCGGGTGTGGCGTTGCGTGCGGCGGTTAAAAAGTCACCTTCGTTTTCACGATCTTCATCGTCAACAACAATGATCATTTTACCGGCTTTTATATCTTCTATAGCTTCCTGTATCGTATTTAGCATTATATCGAATTTGGGATAGCTCAAATTAATGAGCCATAATTATTTTAATAATAAACAAATTTATAATATATATAAATTATTCTGGTCGGTATTATGTAAAATGCATATAGACTAATACTGTACTGATATACATGATTACGAATGACTTATAGTGTTGCGTTGCCTTTGCGCTTAATTAATTTATTAAAAAAGCGTTTATACAGTTCCATATCAAATATAACAGAATCTGTAGCAGCTTTATAGGACAGGAAAAGCCCTATGGGCGTGAGTACGATAATTGCTATCCACATACCAAAAAAAGTAGATACACTACCGGCCTTTACCGATTTTTCGCCAATGGTTGATATGATGTAATATATCAGGAAAAAGATCACCGAAATTACCACCGGCAACCCCAACCCGCCCTTGCGGATAATGGCCCCCAGCGGTGCCCCAATCAAGAACAATGCTATACAGGCGGCAGAGAGTGTGAATTTTTTCTGCACTTCAGAAGCATATCTGCGTATGGTCATAGAGTCTGACTTGTAACGATCTGTCCGGTTTTTCAGCACATCCTTTACCGACCTAACCTCAGACATGGCACTTGACAATGCCATAACCTGATCAGTAGACTTTATGCTTTTTAATACCCCTCCCTTATCGGCAGGTATATATTTTTTTATGCCCGGCTTTGCCGGAAGCATAAAGTACTTGATATATGGTGTAACCAGTTTATAGTTCATGGCAACACTGCCATTTACCTGCTGCTGTACTGAATCAACAAAAAACTTAAGCTGTTTTAAGTTCATCATTTGCGATGCCTGTTTAAACTCGTTCTCATCGGTACGTGCCAGCTTAAAGCTTGAAAGATCAAATTTTTGCTCGGTTTCTGCAAAGCGAAACCTTTGTAACTGCTGCCTCGGGTCAAAACTACCTTCAGCCTTAGACTCCTCATATCTGACTCCGTTTTTCAACTTCAGTACCAGGAATTTATCACCCATCGTTCTGAACATAACACCTTCCTTCGCCATAGTTACTGTAGTGTTGCTGCCATCTGGCGTTCGCTGGTATATGGTAATATCACGCAGTGTTTGGCCGTCAGGGTCTTTATGTTTTACACGGATGGCATAACCGGTAAAATTATTGCTGAAAACACCTTCGGGTAGTAAATCGGCCGATTTTTGCTTGCGCGCATCATACAGCAGCGAATAATATTTAAGGTTGGCTACCGGCAGCATATAATCTGAGAAAAAGAATGCCGCGATGCTGAGTATCGATACAATAACAATCATGGGATACATGGCCCGGCGTAATGATATACCAGCTGCCTTGATGGCTACCAGCTCATAATTTTCGCCCAGGGCACCATAGGTCATGATGGTTGACAATAGCACAGACAAAGGCAGGGCCATAGCCACATTGGTAGCAGAATTGTACATCATAAGCTCCAGGATGGTGTACCAGGCAAATCCCTTACCTATCAGATCGTCGATGTATTTAAACAAAAACAACATCAACAACACAAACATTACGATGAAAAGCGTAACTACGAAAGGCCTAATAAATGATTTTAGTAGTAAAAGATGTATCTTTTTCATCAGCACAATTTGTATTAGCGGGGCATAAACTACCCTTTGAGCCTGTTAACCTTCATTAACGCACAAATGGTATTTTACAATACAAAATTAGCTAAAATTAAGTTCCTTTAAGCACCTAATACGCTGATGAGGTATTCGATCTGGTTATCCCAGATCAGCTTGCGCTCGGCAATAGCGTCTTCAGTAGCAAAATCAGTTATGCTTAGGGCTACATCATTGGTAAGTTCATCCTGCAAAATTTCCATTTCAAAATAAAACTGGGCATCATCCTCAACCCATTTAAACCTTACCAGTTTATTTTCTTTGATGATAAGCAGTTTTGCTTTTTGCGGCTCGCCATCCCAGATAAATGTATAAACCTGGTCTCTTATGTTCACATCATCAGCAAACCACTGCGCCAAGCCATTAGGCTCATTTAAATAAGGGAACAGTATTCTTGGAGATGATTTTATCTCATACTCAATAGTAAATTTCTTTTTTTCGGACATCGGGGTTTATACTTGTAGGCTAAAAAGCCGTAAACATTAGCATTTTTTCTAAAGAAAACGAATTTCTATTATATATGCAAACTTTTTAAGGCTACCGGTTGTTAACGGCGCAGCAAAGCAACAAAATAAACCGTATGCGCTGCTCTTTAAGCCCATCTAAAAATAAGTTGATGAACGCCGGACAACTTAAAGTTGTGTAAATCAATACCAAGCCTTGATAATCTACAATTATCTGACTGATTAACAGACCTATGCATTAAATTTAATATTTTTTAAAAGTGAAACGAATTTCTGCTATATTTGCAATCCTTTTTAGGAACAACCATATTGTTAATAAAACGGCGGGGTAGCTCAGATGGTTAGAGCGTAGGATTCATAACCCTAAGGTCGGCAGTTCGATCCTGCTCCCCGCTACGTTTCAAGTAAAAAGCCTTGAAGTTCGAACTTCTCTTCTGAGAATCAGCAACTTACAAGGCTTTTCTTTTATCCATAGCAATTATCAGTTAATTTTAATTGATGTAGCTTTTTGACAATCAATTTATTATACACTCAACCCTACTCCCGTTATCTGATTTAGCTCAAGTTAAATAGCAGTACGCCACGAGCTGGCGCAGTATCGTGGTTGCCAAATGCTCATTCCAACAAACGCCCCACTACATCCGGCGATCTTAGTCTTTTCTGTCAAAGTATCGTCTGCTGGCACAACAGGTGTTTTTGGTGTCACTACGGGGCCCATTTTTGATCTATCGTAATTAACCGTAACTATGTTAGCTTTATCAGCATAATCCTGTTTTATTTTTTTAAGTTAGCGGATAATAAACCGGACCTATTTCATGCAAAGCCTTAACCTTCAGGTATCATCTGCCAATATTTTTTCTATATTATTACACCTTCACGTTCAATTTCGCTTTCTTTTTTACCAATGCCAAACAACCGATCATCAAAAATGATATCAGGTCGAATTGACATTCCTATGCAACCTTTTATCTAAAAATAAATCCTATGAAAAACACAATCTATTCTCTGATCGCGCTGGTCTTTTTAATGACCAGCTGCACCAAAAACGAACATGCTGTCCCTCCACAGACTATCAGCAAAAAACAAAAATTATCTTCCACCAACACCCAAGTGTCTGTTAAAGATTTTGGTGCAGTAGGCGACGGGACGACCGACGATACCCAAGCCATCAAAACAGTGATGGCTTACGCCAAAACCAATAACATTCAGACCGTGTATTTCCCTTCCGGCACCTATTACATCAAAGGCACAGGCTCTGTGGGTATCATTCCTTTATTAAATGGCGTATCATTAGTGGGTGAAGGCCGCGATGTTTGCAAAATAAAGCTCAGCTCCGGAAGATTTAATCCCCCTGCTCTCTTTTTCCAGGCCTGGTGGGATGAACCCGCGGTCAGCAACGTAACCATATCCGGGATAGACTTCGATGGCGATATCGCCCATCAAACTTATATGGATACTTTTCAGTATTGTCATGCGCTAAGCATCAACAACGGAGAAAACATCAATGTCAACAATTGCAGGTTCGAGAACTTCAGGGGTGACGGAGTATTATTTGGTGATGTCAATGAACCATCCTTAAATCTGCGAATCGTTAAGCATGTGGTGGTACACGACAACGATTTCAAATCAATATACCGCGAGGGTGCGATGTTTTGTACAACTAATTCTGCCGAGTTTTATAACAACTATGTTCATGGCACCGGTTATCTGGTGGGCGGGGTTGATATTGAGCGGCACAGCGTCCATGAACAAGTGACCAACGTTTATGTCCATAATAACATTTTTGATTTCCGGGATGGAACCGGCCCCATCGAGCGTGGTAAGATCGTCAAATACAGGCGTGCAGTCGCTATCGGTTTCTTTTACGATGGCTACACGAACAACACTGCTGATACGCTTTCCGGAGGACATAAAATTGATAATAACACGATATACCAGGGTCAGATAGATTGTTACAATCACATTAATGTATCCATCATCGGCAATACTTTCTCAAGTACCAATGAAGATCTTTCGGGCGTTACCCATGTTACCGCTCCGGCCATTCTTGTTTCTAACTTCAAGGGTAATGAAATCGGCCTGATCAACGTACATGCGGATAATAATAACATCACGACAACCATGCCTAATGGAGGTATCAGCTTTAAAGGGTATACGAATTGTCAGGCTAACGGCAATACGCTAACGGGAGCTACCATTAACATGCCTGCACAAGACGGAATAGCTTTGAATAATACCATACATTGATGTTTTATTTTAGTATTTAATGCTACCACGAAAAACACCTGTTCCTAAACAGGTGTTTTTCGTAATTACGAACGTGAGATTGAAAAATACCACCTGCAGGTCCTTACATCATGGTCAGAAGTTCGATCATTATAATTTAAATATTGTTAAGGTTAATAATACCCTATCAACTTTACCAATTCCAGGATAGCTGCAATAAGTTCTGGATTTTTAATAATCCGCTCATGCCCTACGTCTTGATATTCCTGTGTTAAAATATCAGGATGCGCGGTTAAAAAGCCTTCAAGATAATTATAAGGTGCAATTATATCCTCCGGATCATATGCCAGCCAATGCTTTACAGCTGCACCGTCTTTGTATAGCTTATTTAAATTAAAATCAGATGCTTCTGTTTCAAACAAAGATTGGAAGCTTTCAAAAAAACGATCCTGTGCTTTTTTTGGCACCTTGGCAAGCCTCATCGTCGCAATAAAGTTTTCCTTTAACATTATAAGAGGAGCTATACTTATCAGCAGCGACGGTTTAATCATAGTTGCATTAATGGCAATAGCATTGGCCATAGCACCCACAGAATGCCCGATCATGACATCGGGTTTACCATAAACGTTTATAATTGCCTCTATTGCTCTGACAAAAAGTAACACGTTAGATAATTCGGCCTCTGAGCTGCCATTTCCTGGCGCATCAAATGCAATGATCTGCAAATCATCTAAAGTTTGCAGTCCGGTGATCAAATCGCCAAAATCAGCAGCTTTAGAACCCCAACCGTGAGTAATTAGCACTTTATACTTACCATTACCCCATATAAAACCATTAAATTTTAACATAGTGCCACTAAAATGCGGATCATTGGCCTCCAAGGTGAAACATCTTGCATCACTCATTAACTGCTGATATTGCAGCCTTACCGGCGTTTTAGGTGAGTAGCAGATCAACTGTAAAAGCAGTTCGGTTATATCATTGCTATTTGTATTGTCCACAACTTTACTAACCTGATTAAAAATCTCTTTTAGTTTTTTCATAACTATATCTCGGCCTATAATTTATAAGCTCCTCATCGTACCACCATCTACACGAATTATAGCCCCGCTGATGTAATCAGAATATGGGCCTACAAGGTATAATACAGCGCCGGCTACCTCTTCAGGCTGACCGAATCTTCCTGTATCATTAGGAACCAGATCCTGAACTGCACGATATTTGATCTCCTCCAGTTCTGTACCCCAACCAAACTTAGGGGCTGACCTCACCAACCATTCCTCTACCATTGGATTCATAATTGCCCCGGGAGAAACCACATTCGATGTGATACCGGTTTCTTTCAGCTCACGTGCAAGAGAAACAGACAGATTGTGCCGTGCAGCCAATGTTGTATTGTAATGAGGCTGTTCTTTTATGGGTTGTATGGCTAATCCGCCACCAATATGAATTACCCGTCCCCAGCCCTTTTCTTTCATCTGTGGCACTATCCTTTGTACCATTCTAACATAAGAAACCACATTTACATTGTACACATCAGACCAGTCACTTGATGGGGTGTCAAACCATCCCGTATGTTGTGTTATTCCCGCGTTATTTATCAGGATATCAACCGTTCCTCCACGGAGCGCAGTTTTAGCTACTGCATCAGCACCCTCATCTGTTGCCAGGTCTCCGATAGCTACCTCTGCCAATCCTCCTGCCTGAATAATACTGTCTGCAACCTTGCCGGCACGAAGGACATCACGACCGTGGACTATTACCGCTGCTCCTTCGGCCGCCAACATTTTTGCTATTGCTTCACCCAAGCCCGAACTTGCACCTGTTACTAAAGCCCGTTTTCCTTTTAATTGCGAATCCATTTTTGATTTATTTTAAATTAGAAATTACTTTTGATATGTTTTTTCAGATAGTATTCTTTGTCGGCGCACGTCCGAAAGCTTTTTTATAAGCATGCGAAAAATGAGAAAGATCGTTAAAGCCAATTCCCAAATAAACATCCGATGGCTTTTGACCTTTTTCTTCGATGAGGAAATGCGCTTCCTCCAACCTTCTCCGTACAAGCCAGCGGCTTGGTGCATTATGAAAAAGTTTCTCAAAATCCCTTTTGAATCCGGATAAACTTCTACCTGTTAAATAGGCAAATCTGTCAATGCTTACATTGAACCTAAAATGCCTGTTCATGAATGCTTCAAGGTCAATCTTTCCTGGCATGCTAAAGTCGAATAACACATTCTTCAGCGCGGGATTAGTTTCCAGCAAAATCAACACCAGCTCCTTTGCCTTGAGCTGATGAATCCTGTCTTGCATTTCACCAGCAGTATTGATATAGGGAGAAAGAGAGTTTATATACGCATCGAGATAGTAATTTGACTTAAGCAGCAAGATATCATCACCGAAATAGGCTTTCTCTGCCTGGAGTCCATACTCCTTACTTATATTTTTAAGGGTGTTTTGATCAAGATGCACGGCAATTGATTTAAAGCCGCTTTGGGAAGTTTTTTTAACAGATTTTGTCAACTGGTTTCTCCGAAAGAACCGATAATCTCCGGCCTGAAATGAATAGAACCGGTCACCGATCCAAACATCATGAGCTCCCGATACGATGTAACTGAATATGTGATCTGAGACAAAACCCTCGCCTTCTATGTCACCGTTGTCGTAACAATTATACAGAACGCTGGGCTGTAATGAACCTGATCGATAATCGAGGGTATCCATATTATTGATTTAAATAAAAGACCTAATTAATAAACCTATTATTCATATTGTACTTTAAAAGCCAGGTAATCAAACCTGCATATACAAATGTCGTTACTATATGAAAAACTCGTTTTGTTGTAAAGTCCAATTTTGTTGGCTTAAAAGTCCAGGTTCACTTTGCGAATAGCATTGAAAGCTCGAAGTCGAAAAACAGATTCATCTAAAAAGCAGATGGTAATTACTCCAGCTTTTGGTTTGCCGTCTGATTAGTATGGTATTTGGTCTAATACATTATTCCGCAAGGAAATCAAAGGGCGCATTATGCTGAACATAGCCGCAGATCAGCATCGGTATAAACGATCAATTTTAAATTCGCAATATTGCGGGCTATGTTGTTTGCATTGACTACCGAATGCCGGGGTTCATTTACCTGCAAGAAAGCCGCAATCTCCTGAAAGACATTGCGGCTAAACCTTAAGCTATGAAATAAAGCCTAACAAATCCTATCTTAATTTTTTAAAAAGTCGTTTGCCGAAGTAACAAACTGATCATAAAACTGAAAAAATGCCGCATGGCCCGCATCTTGATAAATGATCAGTTTTACATTTGGTAAATTTTTAGACATATTTTGCGCGTTGATTACCGGTACGGCTAAATCTTCTGCTCCCTGGGCAATAAGCACTGGTTGTTTTACCGTTTTTAGTTCGTCCAATGCTTTCGGATCTGGCTGTGCCCAGCCTAATACCGCGGTTAATTCAGCAGCTCCTGCCTCGGCGCTTAATTCCACATCATGATCTACCGTGCGTTCCTGAGTTCGCAGCCATGCAGCCTTACCTGCCGCAATGCTGGCTGCCGAACTTGTAAAAGCAAATTTTAAAAAGCTATCCTCACGGCTTAATCCGGCTGCACCCGCCAGTAGATTCGGAAGATTACTAAGTCCTGTCGCTCCTTTAGGGCCTGTTCCAGTCAAAATAATTTTGTTTACCAGGTTAGGTTCGGTCAAAGCAATTTGTTGCGAAATAAAACTGCCCATAGAAAAACCCATTAAATTCACCCTGGAATAGCCTAAGGATTTAATAATGGTGACAACACCTTTGGCCATATCCTGTATACTATTTGGCGTTGTTCCGGTAGAAGAAGCCACCCCTTCCATATCAAATAAAATCACCTTATTTTTTGATGCAAAGCCATTGGTAACAGCAGGATCCCAATCATCCATCGAGCTTGCCAAAGCTGAAACCATAATTAGTGGAATGCCCGGCTGATCTCCCAAAACCCGATAAGCAATTTTAGCGTCACCTACATTGAGAAATTGTGTCTTAGCAGTTTTATGATAATCTACTGAGACCTCTACCGGCTTGTCATGATCCTTTTTACAAGATGTCATAGTCAGACCTAATAAAATTGATAGACCTGTCGCTTTCACAAAGTTTGTTAAATTTTGAATTTTCATAATATTGTTCAGTGTTTTTTCTCAAAACTATGCTGGGTATCTCCCATCAAAAAGCAAATTCCCCGTGAACCGGACAAATGAAAGCGCGAGTTAGACAATCGGTTGGATAAGTATCACGATGGATCATTGTTGCATGAAATATTTCGGTAGGCGCTGTACGCGGTACGCTCGAAACTTATTAGTGCCGAAGTAAAATTTGAGCATCCCAAAACAAAAAAACTCACCGGATATTATCCAATGAGTTTGAGTGGTATGATACTTGACCTTCAGGTCATGTTAAGCGTAAACAATGCTTAATGTAATGGGTACATTCAATGCTTTAGAAACAATGCAATGTGTTTTTGCGCCTTCAGCAATTTCTGCAAATGTTGCTTCATCTACACCTTCAATTACATTGGCCTGTAAATCCAAATGAATACCTGTGATGCTTAATGCCTGCATATCGAGATCTACTGTTGCTGTTGTAAATATGTCACCAGCGGTGATATTGTGATGTGCTAATGTAGCGCTAAGTGCCATTGAAAAACAACCTGCATGTGCCGCGGCGATCAACTCTTCGGGATTAGTGCCTATCCCATCGGCAAACCGGGTTTTAAATGAATATGGTGTCTGATTAAGCACGGTGCTTTGTGTGCTGATTTCTCCTGTGCCGTCTTGTAGTGTACCGTTCCAATGTGCTTTTGCTATACGTTTCATGATTTTTTGATTTATGATATAAAGTTTGATGTTTAATGATTTAATATTTACTGTAGCTTTTTTATGCCACGCCATTCAGCGCGTTAAAAGCTTTTTCCGGAGATTCCTTATTGATGTTATAAAAATGGTCTGTAAAACCGATCCTTATTTCAAATTTGTCTTCAGCTATACCGCTTACAATTGCTTCGGCAACTGCAGCAGGAGGCATCTTATCGACAGGAATATTTTTTGAAAATTCAGTATCTACCAATGGAGGCAACACCTCAAATACTTTGACATCTGATTTTGACAATAATAATCTTAATAACCGGGTGTAAGATTGCAAGGCTGCTTTGCTGGCGCTATAGGTAGGCATAACAGCCCAGGGCACAATAGCTACAACTGACGTAATGTTAACTACTGCTGACGCTGCATTTTTCTTTAAGATTGGCATAAGCTTTTCAGTCAATCTTACCGGGGTCAGGTAGTTAATTTCTATTTCCTTGCGGGCACCATCGTAAGCATTAGCGTTTTCATTTAAAGAAAATTGAAATGCGCTGCCAGAGTTGTTGATCAATACATTCAACTCAGGATAGTGTGATTGCACTTGCTTCACCAAAGCATCCAGTTCGCTTTCTACAGTGAGGTCACATTGAATCACGCTGACATTGTCCAAACTGGCGGCAGCGGCGTTTAATTTTTCAATATTTCTGCCTGCGATAATTACTTTATTACCAAGTGCAGAAAATTTACGGGCGGTTTCCAGACCGATACCAGAACCACCGCCGGTGATCAGGATGGTGTTATTATTAGTTTTCATATTATTTCGATTGATTATTTAAAAATTTATTATTTGATACTCAACTTATTGTTATTTGCTTTCTGTGATAAGGATGGCGGCCAGTTTATCGGGCATAGAAATGAATGGGGTGTGGCTGCTTTGTAAGTTATATACTTTGGCTACTTTGCTGTTTTTTACCATATATTGCTGTGCAGGGTAGCTGATGGCATGGTCATTAACGGTGTGGATATATACTTTTCTAATGCTGCCGAAGTTTTTATCGGTCAAGTGAACTGGTGTAGCCAAAGGTGCTAATGGTTCCGGTTTGATGTTTGCGGCGATGTAGTCCTGTACTTGCTGAGGTGCATCAGCTGCAAAAATATCAGCTGCTCCTTCTTTAGCAATTATTGCAGCACCGTGCTCTTTATCAATGGTAAGATATTTGCCGATATGGGAGGCCGGATCTCCTTTTGCAAGTCCTAAAAGGCTATCACCATCATGTGGCAAGGCTGCTGCCAGGAAGATCAGTTCTTTAACTTGAGCGGGTTCTTCTTCAGCTACCTGGCTGATCACCAGTCCGGCAAAGCTATGGCCCACCAAAACTACATTGGTACGGGTACCAATTGCTGCTTTTACCTGGTCAACATAAGTTTGAAAAGTGATACCGGCAAATGAGGTAGTGTCTTTTCCGTGGCCGGCAAGGTTAACGGTGATCACCTCTTCGCCCTCGGCTTTTAACAAAGGAGTTACTGCATCCCAGGCAGATGCGTCTGACCATGCTCCGTGAACAAGTACAATTGTTTTAGAATTTTTGTTGGTTGTTTTTTGGGCCTGAGCTGTAAAACCTAATACACTCATTGCCATCATTATTATTGCTGTTTTCATGTTTGTTTAATGCCTAATTGTTTAGGACATGACAAACATCGGGCGATATCGCGGCAATAACTTTAACCCAGGTTAAAATCGAAAAGCCTCTGAAAAAAAGTTTTCAAAGGCTTTAAAAATTCAGAAATATGATGGTAGGTAAACGAAGGTTACTTCCCAACCATTCGTTTACGAATGCGACTCAATGACGGCCCCTGGATACCCAGATAAGAGGCGATATGATAAAGTGGTACCGAGTTGAAAATATTCGGATGCTTTTCCATCATTTCCCGGTAACGGTCTTCTGGTGTTTTAAACAGGAACCCTTCCGTATTAACCATAACCTCATGAAAAGCCGTTTCGGCTACGATCCTTCCAAAGCGTTCCCACTGGTGTGATTGCCCGTAAAGTTCATTCAGGTGATCAATATGTATATATAGTATCAGCGAATCAACCATCGCTTCTGTATAATATTCGCAAGCGGACTGGGCCAAAAAGCTTTTATAGGAAGCCACAAACTGGTGATCAGTAAAAAACAGCATATTTTTTTCTTCGCCCGTTTCGCTGTTTACCCGGTAAATTCTGAACACGCCGTTAATCACAAACCCAAGGTGTTTACACACATTTTTATATTCGTTATAAAACCCCCCTTTTTTATACTGCTTTAATTTCCAGTGAGGCAATGATAAGTCAAACGCCTCAGCTTTCATACCAACAGATCCTAAGACAGTTCGTAATAACTCTATTTCTGTTTCTGGTTTATTTTCTAACATGCTATAAAAATATAAAATTCCATTATATCCTGCCCGTGGCTGGGTGACTATAGTATAACTAATTATTAGCTGTTTTGGTTGCTTTACATAATGACTTGATTTTACGACTTGGGCTATTTTTCGATTTTAACCTGGGTTAAAGTTATTGCCGCTATATCGCCCGATGTTTGTCATGTCCTAAACAATTAGGCATCTCAAATCATGAAAAAACTTATATTAATCTTATTTTCTGTTGCTACAGCTACTTTGATGTTTTCATCTTGTTCAAAAAAGAATGATGAAGTGAAACCACTTGCTAAAAATTATGTACTGGTACATGGCGCATGGCAGGCTCCTTATGTATGGGACGCGGTAAAAACCAAGTTGATTAATGAAGGCAACAACGTTACCGTTGTTGAACTTCCAGGCCACGGCAGCGATAATACAGCACCATCGGCAATAACTTTAAATCTGTACAGGGATAAAGTGATGGATGCCATTTCAAAAATCAATGGCAAAGTTATTCTTGTTGGTCATAGTTTAGGTGGTATGATCATTTCGTCTGTTGCTGAAAAGATACCTACAAAAATCGAAAAGCTTGTTTATCTGGCCGCCTACTTACCAACTTCCGGACAATCATTATTTAGTATTGCACAAACTGATCCGGGCTCTCAGTTGGGTATTGCAGGAAACCTTATTATGAATAATGGCGGCTTAACAGTTGATGTAAAACAAGACCAGATTGTAAATATATTTATACAAGATGGTTCAGCCCAGGTTCAAAATCTGGTGCTACAAAATTATCGCTCTGAGCCGGGAATCGCATTGCAGGATACAGTGTCATTGACTGTTGCAAACTTTGGCTCTGTTGAGAAGGTTTATATCAAGACTTTACAGGATCGTGTTGTATCTCCAGGCCTACAAGACAGGATGATTGGAACCGCCGTTGGTGGTGTAAAAACAGTATACCAATTAAATACCAGCCATTCTGCATTCTTAGCAAAACCAGATTCAGTAGCTATATTGTTAACAAAAATAGGACAATAATCAAGTAAGAATCCTTCAATATAAATAAAGCCGTCTCATAATGACATATGAGACGGCTTTTTATTTAGTAATACTTTAAATCGATAAAGTGACTAACAAAGCGAAATAACCTTCTGCCAGCCCATTTTTGTAATGCTACCCGTATGTTTATTATGAACTGGCAGATAACTTAAGTTACTGACCTACACCCAGGGTACTGTAATTGAGCGGCACCCACAAAAACCCTGTACCGTTTTTCCGTACATGGCCTATGCCCGGAAACGATATATGATCGGCAGCCAGCCAATATCCGTTTGCAGCAGCATCGCGGAAGGTAAGCAAGCGTGTTGCAGCAGCAGCTTTGGAGTCTACATCGAAATTTATAGTAGCCGATGGGTCTGGAAATTGAACAGCGGCGGCATGAACCAGGTCGCCTACAAAAACAAGCTTCTGACCTTTGCTCTCAATTGAGTAAAAGGTGTGGCCTGGCGTATGGCCAGGGGCGGCAATAGGTTTTATTCCTGGAAATAACTCTTTACCATAGCCGAAGGTTTTAACTTTGCCCGCTTTAACGTAAGGACCTACTTTATCTTCTGCTTCCTTAAACCAGTGCACCAACCGTTCAGGTGCCTTTATTTTGTTATCCTCATTAAGCCAGAAATCTAATTCAGGTTTGCTTATGTATATCATAGCGTTAGGAAACACCATCTTGCTGCCCTGCATCAGGCCGCCAGTATGATCACTATGTATGTGCGTTATCAGCACAGCATCAATCGCTTCAGGAGGAACACCAATCTTTCGCAAATTTTCTGGCAGATGACCCAGCGTTGGACCATATAGTTCAGCCGTACCGGCATCGATCAAAATATTCTTTCCGTTTGCTTTTATTAAATAGGCATTAACAGATGTTTCTGATGTTGTGGTTTGGAAACCAGCCGCAGATAGTTGATCAATTTTATCTGGTGTTATATCTGTAAGTACTTCATGCAAATTGATAGGTACTGTTCCGTCAGATAATGCGATAATATCATAATCTCCCAATTTCATGTGATGATAAAAGGGTTGATCCATTTCGATTGGGCCCTTTTCCTGGCCGTTAACATCTAAACAGGAAAAAAGCAAAACTACGGAACCGATAATTCCGGTTAATAGGTTGTATTTTATTGTTTTTAAAAGTTGCATTTTAAATTTGTTGGGATTTTCCGAATAGGTTGAAAATCAGGAAAACCTGTATGTATATATCTTTTACAAGCCCTTTATCAGAAAACCACCATCAACAGCAATATTTTGACCGGTAACATATGACGATTTATCCATTGCCAGAAATGAAACAACAGCAGCTATTTCTTCAGGATCGCCCACCCGCCCCAGTGGTGTGCGACTTAAAATACGGTTAAGACGTTCAGGATCTGTCAGTACCGCTTTTGCCATTTCTGTATTGATATACCAGGGCGACACACTGTTCACCCTAATACCCCATTCAGACCACTCGGCAGCTAAATTCCGGCCAAGCTGAATAATAGCGCCTTTTGACAGACCATAAGGAGCCCCTGCTTGAACATCCGTCATCCCTGCTACTGAGGCAAGATTGATCACCGAACTATGCGCATTAACCTTTAAATAAGGAAAAGCCATCCGGCACATCTCCAATAAACCAATCACATTAACATCAAATATTCCGCGATATTCCTCCTCCGTATAATCATGTAACTTTTTCCGTATAGTTGTAGCAGCATTATTAACCAGGATATCCAGTTTACCGCCATGCTCTTCTATAGCCGCGCTAATACGTGCACGATCAGCGGCAACGGTAACATCAGCCGCCACACCAATTGCAAAATGCCCTTGTTTTTGCCAGTGCTCCGTTACTTTTTGAATATCATCGGCATTACGGGCTACACAAATGATCTTACAACCCAAGCTTAAAAATTCTTCAGCTATGGCCTTTCCTATACCTTTACTTGCCCCGGTTATCAGTGCAAGTTTGCCTTCTAAATTCCATTTTTTCATTTTATTTCAATTGTTTTCCGCAAATGAACTATGCAATTAATTTATTTACAAGTACTTACATCAATGTCTGCCACTTACATCAAGGTTCGTATCATTGATAATCAATACCTTGCCAGGCCAGGAAAAATTCAAGACATTATACTTATGACAATCCTTTAACATTTTGCGACAGCGGCAAACTCAGGTAACATACAGCCAGATCATAGCGATCTTTCACTAAGAATTACCGATTTCCTTCTGGATACGGTTGCATCTACAGTAAATTTTAACATGTGTTTAACGGATTTTAACATTTACTGAACGCTCTTGCTATACTATTTTTGCATGCGCAAACACGGCTAATTATCATAGCGATCATTGATAAAAACAGAGGTTTTTCAACTGAGAATCAGGACAATGAAATTAACACATATTGACGGGCGGACAGGTGGCGAAATTCACTTTTTAGAAGATGAGGTATTTTGCGGCCATAGAACCGAAGTGGCCAAACGTCATTTTACTATTGCTTTTAACAGAGGCGCAGATCAAAAAATTCACATTGATAATATAACGTATACATTCCCGGCCTGGAGCTTATTGCCGCTATTCTCTAATCAAACATTTTCATTTGAAAACCCGAAACAAATTACCGCATGGCAATATAATAGGGATTTTTATTGTATAGTTGACCATGACAATGAGGTAAGCTGTGCCGGCTTCCTGTTTTTTGGATCATACGGTAATCTATTCATCGGGTTAGATCAGATCAATAAAACAAAACTGGAGAGATTAAGAGAGGTGTTTCTGGAAGAATTTGAAACGCATGATAGCACACAATCAGAAATGCTCAAAATGTTATTGAAAAGACTAATTATAATTGCCACCCGATTAGCCAAAGGTGAATATGTTAAAGAGCGGCCTGTTGAATCTGACAAATTTGACATCGTCAGAAAATATAATTTACTGGTTGACAGAAATTTTAAAACACAGCACCAGGTTCGGTTCTACGCCGATCTATTAAATAAATCGCCCAAAACGTTATCCAATTTATTTGCGCGCTACCACCACCAATTGCCTTTACAAATTATACATGAGCGTATAATCAGCGAAGCAAAAAGATTACTCTATTATACAGATAAAACCGCAAAAGAAATTGCCTATGAATTAGGCTTTGAGGATGCAGCGCACTTCAGCAGGTTTTTTAAAAATGTAACCGGGCAAAATATCTCTGAATATAAAAGAGTAGGATAACTCTTTTCATGGCTGATATTCATTCTTCCTGAACCTTACTCCCTTCCCAAATTACCAGAAGAAGTCTGTATTACCGCATTTTTTTAACCTTTACGGCAGCAAAAAATAGCCGATAAGTAAATTGTACCGCAAGCCAGCTAATTACTACCGTACCAACAAACTGATAGCCAGTACCTTTGAATAACAAAAAAATTAAGGAAATGGACAGAAAAAACGCAACTGAATTAATTATTCAAAGCATTAAAACCAAAAAGGTAAAATTTCAGGATCTGGCAAACGCTATAGGCAGTAGTTTAATATGGACCATACACGCACTGCACGGCCAGGCGGCATTAGATGAGGCTGCTGCCAAAAAAATCGGAGAAATATTATCGCTGACTCCTGAGCTGGTAGAATCATTACAGGAGATACCGTTAAGAAGCGCGTTACAGCCTACGCCAAGCGATCCAACTTTGTACAGGTTAACTGAAATGATGCAAAATTATGGCCCTGACATCAAAGCCGCTATCAATGAAATGTTTGGCGATGGCGCTATGAGCGGTATTGATTTCAAGATAGGTATAGAACGTGTTGAATCGCCAAATGGCGCCCGTGTAAAACTTGTTTTAGATGGTAAGTTTTTACCGTTCAACAAATTTTAACCTGCTATAAGGAGCATAAGGTGAAAGCGAAACACCCTATGCTCCTCAAATAAATTTCAAAACCTAATTAATTAAAAATCAACAAATCATGAAACTAAAATTAGCGCAAACTGAAAGTTATAAGGCATTGCTGAAAGCCAATAAAGACTGGGCAACCAAACGCGCGGCAGAAGAACCCGAGTTTTTTAAAAACCTGGCGGCAGGGCAAAGCCCGGAGATATTATGGATCGGGTGTGCAGACAGCCGTGTCCCGGCTAATGAGGTTACAGGTACCCGGGCAGGCGAAGTATTTGTGCATCGTAATATTGCCAATGTGATTGTACATTCAGATATGAACATGTTAAGCGTGCTGGATTACGCGGTGAACGCGTTAAAAGTTAAGCATGTAATTGTTGCCGGCCATTATGGTTGCGGCGGTGTAACTGCCGCTATGAGCAAAAAACAGTTTGGATTAATAGATAACTGGTTGAGGCATATCAAAGATGTTTATCGCATGCATAGCCAGGAGTTGGATACCATTGCCGATGAGACGGAAAGGGTTAACCGACTGGTTGAATTGAACGTAGAAGAACAAGTGTACAACCTATGCAGAACCACCGTGGTGCAAAATGCCTGGAAAGAACGTACCGACCTGGAAGTTCATGGCTGGGTAATTGACCTGAAAACAGGCTTAGTGAAAGATTTAAATGTAACACATAAAAATGCGCATAGTCTGGGTTATGTGTATGAATTAAATGAAGAACCCGTTAGCAATCACTAACTTTACCTTTGAACATGAAAAGTGAATTTAAGGTATATGATATTTGTGAATTCTCGATAGACAGACAGCAGGAGGTGATTGTTAGCCCTTTTGCTGTCTATTTAAAAAACCTCAAAAACCTTCATTTCCCGCATCGCCATGATTTTTATCATCTGATATTATTTACACGTGGCGGCGGCAGCTTTTCTATTGATTTTCAAAGTTTTCAGATCATACCTTACAGGGCTTATTTTATGGCGCCCGGCCAGGTACATGGCTGGGATTTTGAAGGCGACATGGACGGATATGTCATCAATTTTTCAGTTCAGTTTTTTCAGTCATTTTTACTAAAATCTGATTACCTTGATCAATTCTATTTCCTGAACGGCATCGCGGCCGATTCCGTGATTGACATTCCAGAAGATCAAAGAAAATTGATCATCGAAATTTTAGACAATGCCGTTCGGGAAATGGAAAAACACACCCGCTTTAAGAAAGACGCGATCAGGGTTTGGATCCTTCAATTGTTTTTACAGATCGGGAATATGAACGTAAAAACCGAGGCACATGCGGCAGAATCCTATAACCTAACGCTATTAAAAAACTTTGAAAAACTAATTGAACAAAATTACCTGCACTTGCGGCTGCCTAAACAATATGCCGAGCTCCTGTTTATTACACCTAATCATTTAAATGCGCTTTGCAGCGGTGCTTTAGGAAAATCGGCTGGCGATTTAATTCGAAACAGAATCGCGTTAGAGGCCAAGCGCATGCTGATCAATTTTAGTTTAACGGTTACCGAAGTTGCTTACGCGTTAAACTTTGAAGACAACTCCTACTTCTGCAAATTCTTTAAAAAACAAACGGGAATGTCGCCAGATGGTTTCCGGAAAAACATTCATACCGACGCTAAATAATTACCGGTAATACTCTAATTAAAATAACTTTTTTTATAGATTTTATTGATCAATTTATTTGTTTAACTTTAAGTAAGCCAATCAAATACAGTCCAGTTCCACCTACTAATCAACACCTTACAAAGCAGGGGCTTCATCTTCACATAGCATAGTTATTTAATATTACTATTGGTTTAGTTATTCACATTTAAAATTAAATGTTATGTTACAAATCCTTTTTATCCTCTTCGTATATTCCCTTATTAATTGTTTTCAGTTCGCCGCAGGTATCTTAGCAAACCAGACAGGGCAACCTTTTTGGCGTTGGTTCTGGATATCGCTCATTATTCCCATCATTTCTCTCTGGATACTGCTTTACCTATGGGATGAAGAAAAACAAAGGCAAATTAAAAACATCAATTCGTAGTGTGTTTACTCATGCATACCCAACAAAAAGCCCTTTAACAAATGTTAAAAGGCTTTTGTTGGTATTATGATGCAGCGGGAATGTCCGACTTACAATTCAATCACTTAACACGTTCAATATACTCACCGGTGCGTGTATCTACTTTTATCTTATCGCCCTGGTTTATAAAAAGCGGCACTTTTATTTCAACACCATTTTCAGTGGTCGCGTTTTTCAATGCGCCTGAAGATGTATCACCTTTAACGGCAGGCTCCGAGTAAGTTATTTCCAACTCAACGTTATTAGGTGCCTGTGCCATGATAGGCTCTTCACTTTCAAAAGAAACTATAACGTTCATCCCTTCTTTCAGGAATTTGGCAGCCGGGCCAAACAGCGATTTGGGGATGTTATGCTGTTCAAAGTTAGTGTTATCCATGATCACCATGAAATCACCATCCTCATAAAGGTATTGATAATCATTAGTTTCTACGCGGCAAATTTCCACCTGCTCATCGGTAGCCAAACGGGCCTCTACAATTCTTCCTGTTTTTATATTACGAAACTTATCCAAATAAAATGCTCCGCCTTTACCCGGTGTACGGTGCAATACTTCTATAACCGTTACCAGTTCGCCGTTGTAACGTAATATATTGCCTACTTTAATCTCTGATGCTTTTGCCATGAAACAAGGTTGTTAATTTTTGCCCCCAAAGATATATTAAGTTATGGTCTAAAAAACATAGTATTTTCTTTTGTAGGTAATTAGTTACTAAAAAAGGTCCCTGCAAACCATCACAGAGACCTTTATTTCGGACACGTTATACATTCTTTACTCAAAAACCAGCTGATTTGATAGAATGATCTTCCGATCCTCCAGGAGCGGAACAATTTTCCCGACAACCAATGTTTGAAAATGTTCCGAATTCCGGTGTGCAGCCAGGGCGGCCTCATCTTTATATCGTTCAAATAGTATCAGCGTATTTGCCTCTGTTTGGCTTTGATGAATGTTATAAAGCAGGTTGCCATCTTCGGCGGTACTTTTCTGAACAACTTCCCTCAATAAGTTCAACACAGTATTTAACTGGCCTTCCCTAACACGCCATTCTGCAAAAACAGTAATTGCTTGTTCGCTTTTCATTAGTTTTTTGTTTGGATGGGTTAATAAAATTTTATGCTTCTACTGCTTCTAAAATAGCTATTACACTTTCGGCCACCCCTTTAGCCGATGCCGGATTCTGGCCGGTTACCAATCTACCGTCGGTTACAACGTGGGCTTGCCACGGTGCTGCGCTGGTATATTGGGCATTCCGGTTTTTCAGGGCATCTTCCAACTCAAAAGGTACATCTTCTTTGGCATAGTTTTCTTCTTCGGCAATACTGAAGCCAGTAACATTTTTACCATCAATCAAATAAGAACCATCCTGCAGTTTTACGTTTATTAACGATACCGGACCATGACAAACCGCGCTCACTACTGCACCCTTATCATACATGGATGATAATATCTTTTGAACGGTTGTATTATCGGGCATGTCAACAACTGGCGCCAGGCCGCCCGGTACAAAAACTGCATCGTAACTGTCAACAGAAACAGCATTGATGCCAGCGGTATTTTTCATTTTGGTTAAGCCTTCATCATTCAGGAACGCAATGTTCAGCGGATCTTCCAGGTCAACCATATCAATTGGCGCCTCTCCTCCATTTACGCTGAAAATATCAATATCATATCCCTGTTGTTTAAATGTTTCGTAAGGGTGGGCAACTTCAGTAAGTAAACTTCCGGTAGCACGATGGTGTGGGCCAATATGGGCTGCACTTGATACCACAAATAAAATTTTCTTTTTCATGACCTTAAAATTTAAATGGTTAATGATGAATTAGTTTTAACATTTCAAAGGTCATGAATTGAAGCCCCCATTGCGAGGAGGCAAGTCACAAAAAAAGTGTGACGGGAATCACACTGCTGGTAGCTTAATGGCTTTTGTTAGCGGAATAAAGCCGGCTTAAGGTTTCGCGGCTGACACCGAGATATTCGGCAATATATTTTTTAGGGATTTTTTGCAACATATGCGGATACAGCTGCCCAAACTCCTCGTACCGTTGTTGCGGGTTACCCGAAAGCAGGGAGATGATCCTGCGTTGCTGGGCAACATATCCATTGGTGAGTTTTGCCCTGAAAAAGTGCTCCATTTTATGCAGATCGGCTGATAGTTTTTCCCTACCATAAAGCGTCATGCACAACACCTCTGCTTCCTCCATACAGGTAATATATAAAGTTGCTTTCTTTTCATTAAAATAGGCCTGGTAATCTGCCATCCACCAGTTTTCGCCGGCAAACTGCACAATGTATTCCTTCCCTTCATCATCCAGGTAAAACATTCTGAAAATACCCGACATGATCAAAAACTCATAGTTGGCCTGGTCGCCCTCCTGAATTAAATATTGATGCTTTTTAACCCTTTTCAAGGTAAAAAAGCTTTTAACATGCTCAAACTCCTCGTCGCTCAGCTCGGTGATCTCCTCAATGTGCTTTCGTAAATTATCCCATGAATAATGGACCATGCTAACTGTATTTTAAGGGCTGTTTTAAATAATGTTCAATAGTAAACATAAGTTACCATTTAGAAATGAAAAAAACAGCAGTAACCTTGGATAAAAGTATGCAAACCATCTAAAAATCAACAATTAACGAACCATTTATCATTACCATTGTTAGCCTTAAAAAATCCAATTATCATGAACGACCTGCTATTTGCCCAAGAATTTGCACACGAGCTAAAAGGCGAAGCGCCTGCCACTCAAAAATGTCTGGAACGCATTCCACCTGAATTATTTGGATGGAAGCCCCACGAAAAATCAATGGAACTGGGTTATCTTACTTTGCTGGTAGCCGAAATTCCGCTATGGATCGCTCACATTGCAAAATACGCCGAAATCGATCTGGCCACTTTTAAACATATCCAACCCCAAAGTTCCCAGGAGGTAGTTGATCATTTTCAGAGTAATCTTCGCGAAGCCGATGAAGCACTGCAAGCCATTGCCGAAGGCGATATGGCCAAACCATTTCATTTAAAAGCCAATGGCAACATCCTCTTTACTTCTACCAAAAAAGAACAAATAGAATCAAGCATTAATCATATGGTTCATCATCGCGGACAACTGACGGTTTACATGCGGCTTAATGATATCGCGGTGCCATCTATCTATGGCCCATCAGCCGATGATAAAAACTTTAGTGCTGGTCAATAACAGTGTTGTTTTAGTTAATAAGCTGCCACTTTTTTATCAGGTACCTTGTGCTTTTGAATTTACCCTCGCGCTTAACTTCGCCTTTGTTTTTGTTCCAGGTGAGGTTAAGCGTATTGTAGCCCCCTTTTTCATAATTAAAGGTGATACCATCATCTTCAAATAAGGTCGCCTTTGCATCAGCATGGCCATATACGTAACAGATAATCTCAAATTTGGTATCGGGCGCAACATGTTCAACAGGCTTGGCCAGAGGTAATATTGTCCCAGCTTTTATAAATATGGGCAACTGTGTTAAGGTTGGTTTAATGGTATACTCCTTGCCGCCTTCATAGGTCTGATTAGTATTAAAATCATACCAGATACCTTGGGGCAGGTACACTTTTCGTTCATCCTGCTTTTCAGTTAACGGCGCGGCCAGTATGGCGTTACCGATCATGTATTCATCCGATAAATTGTAGGTATTCTTATCTTCCGGATAATCCATCACCAAAGCCCGGAAAGGCGGTATGCCTTTAAAATGATATTCGGCAAAGGCATTGTATAAGTAAGGAATAAGGCTCATCCTGAAATTCAACAGCTGACGAACATCCGCTTCCACGGTCTGCGCATTATCCATCAATTCGCCTTTGTTATTCTTTTCCCGGTTTATTTGCAGCCAGGGCGGATTTTTAAGGTACCATGAATTGAACAGCGTTTGCGCGGAAAGGACTGCCGTTTGGCTGCGACGCATAAAATCTTTAACGGAATTTGATTCACGCACCTCAGGCGACCAGATCATTCCTGCAAAACCTGAGTTCAGGATCATCCGGATATACTCTTCATGAACGTAGGTATCACTGTATAATGCTGCCGGGTATGATGATGCAAAAGCGTTTGATGCCCGCACATCAAGATAAGTGCGCTGATTCAGCCTTTTGTAAATTTTATATATTGTTTTTTGATAAAGCAGGCCAAATAGCTGGTGCATTTGCTCGCCATCAATACCTGATGGAAACTGGCTCAACTCCGGAAAACTCCAGGTATCGCTCCCAAATGATATATTAGAGTTATCACACTCGTCCATTTTAAATCCTGAAATACCCTGCTGCACAAATGTTGCCTGATGATAGCTGGCAAAGATGCGGCTTGCAGCGCTATCGGCAAAATCAGGCACCAGGCCGTTCCAAACTAAATAGTTACCGGCCTTGTTTTTTAAAGGTTCATATAAAGGCGATTTGGGCGACACAAAGGCATGCTCCCACAGATTTAGGTGGAAACCCTTGCTTTTCATACTATCAATAAACTTGTTGGGTGTTGGGAAAAGATCTTTATTCCATACATATGAACAGGAATAGGCCGCCGTTTGCCATTTTGGTTCTAAACCAAGCACATCGCAGGGAATATGATTATCGCGGAAATAAGCGGCCATTTTATCAACCTGACTTTGATTAAAATCGGCCTTAACACGGTACTTCACGCCAAGACCCCAGATGGCCGGTAAAGCCCCGCCGCCGCCAAACAGGTTATAGCGCTGCATCACATTTTTCAGATCAGGGCCTGCAAAAACAAATACTTCAATACCTTTAGCACCCGGAATATCCGCGGTAACGTATCCGGAGGTTTTACGATTATTTTTATATAACTCCTCTACCGAATTACCGCTTTTAACTGCGGTGCTGGTATCGCCGGTATTTTTTAATTTGGCTGTGCTCCCGCAATAAAAGGTGGTATACCTCGCCGTGTTAATTAAAATACCATAACCCTTGTTTGATACATAAAAAGTTGCCGGGCCGTGTGTATACCCCAGATCATTTAATGGGTTGTCGTTAACAATTGGCCGTTTCTTTAAGCCGCGCTGATTAAAAGAGCCTATCTGCATACCAAAGCCATACAATTGCTCTCTGGGGTCTAAAGGTACCTCGACCACAACGCCCCTCTTATTTATCGTGATCTTGATATCAGTTATATTGAAAGGAAATTTACCCGTCGGCAATTTATCCAACTCGGCTTTTGCAGGCTGTTCATTACAAAAAGCATATGGCGTAAACTGGTCAATTTCGCCGTTCGAAATTTTGGTTACCCCTGCTGCCATTAACGTAGTTTGGCCATAGGCATTGATTATACCCATCTGCAGCAGGACGCAGATGATAATGATATAAGTAGAATATCTTTTCATGATAATTGGAAGCAATATACAGAACCATTCGGAGATGCTGTATTAAAGGATGAAAAACGTATGACCTGAAATAAATTCAATTTATAAAAAATGTATTTTTATAACCCTTTAAAAATCCTGAATGAACACAATTATCAAAAACCGGATAACATCCATTGATTTTCTTCGCGGCACCATCATGATCATCATGGCGCTTGACCATGTACGGGATTATTTATATTCGGGTTCATTTCTTTTTGACCCGCTTGATCTGACCAAAACAAGCGGTATATTATTTTTCACCCGGTGGATCACTCATTTCTGCGCGCCCATATTTATGCTCCTGGCCGGAACTTCGGCTTACCTTATCGGGCAGAAGAAAAGTAAAAAGGAATTATCTGTATTCCTGGTAAAAAGGGGTTTATGGCTCGTGTTCCTGGAATTGGTAATAGTAAATTTTGGCTGGAATTTTAACCTCACCTTCCCCATGCTTTTCTTTATTACCATATGGGCGCTGGGCATTAGCATGATCATACTGGCTGCATTTATACATCTGCCCAATAAACTCATTTTGGGTATTTGTATCATCATTATTGCAGGGCATAACCTTTTAGATAGTATTCATGTGGCGGGTAATACCTTGCCTGCATTTGGCTGGGCACTAATACATGACCAACAGTTTTTTACCTGGCACCAGGAAATATTTTTGGTAGGCTACCCTATTGTTCCTCTCATGGCTATTATGCCTGTAGGTTATTGCCTGGGCTCATGGTATGCATCAGGTTATGACGCGCAAAAAAGGCAAAAGAATTTATTGGTACTGGGTAGCGTTACCATTATTTTATTCATCGTACTCCGTTATACCAACTTATACGGCGACCCGGTAAAATGGTCTGTACAAAAAGATGCTTTTTTCACCTTCCTGTCGTTCATCAAAGTCAACAAATATCCACCCTCGCTATTGTATGTTTTACTGACATTGGGTGGTGCATTTTTATTTCTTTCATTTACCGAAAAATTAAAAGGCGCTATTGTAAATGTTGTTTCGGTATATGGCAGGGTACCTATGTTTTATTACCTCATTCATATCTACATCATACATTTGGTGGCGGTTATTTCATCGGTATTTTTGCCCGGCCAAAACTGGAAACTATGGTTCCTGACAAAACCTATCTGGTTCACTTCAGACCTGAAAGGTTACGGATTTTCCCTGCCGGTTGCTTACCTGATCTGGATAGTAATAGTGGCTGGCTTATACCCGCTGTGTAAACGTTACGATGCCTATAAGCAAGCCAATAAGGCTAAATGGTGGTTGAGTTATTTGTAAAATGCATAACAAAGAAAAGAGCCCTCTTTAGGTGGCTCTTTAATCGCTCTATTTGCTTAATTAATATCATTCATAGTGTTTATGTTTAGTTGAAAGACTGTCTGAAATCAACCGGCGATATTTTGGTTTTGCTTTTAAACAGCCTGTTAAAAGACTGAGGATGTTCAAAGCCTAATTGATAAGCCACCTCACTTACTGACATATTGCTCGTACTCAAAAGCTCCTTGGCTTTTTCAATCAGTTTATCATGGATGTGTTGTCTGGTATTCTGTCCGGTTAAAGTCCGAAGCATATCACTCAGGTAATGCGATGATATGTTCAAATCTGCAGCCAGTTGATCTACAGTTGGCAATCCATTCACCAAAGGCTTATCTGCATTAAAATAATCGGCCAGCATATTTTCAAAGCGCACCAATAACTCATTGCTGGCCGCTTTCCGGGTAATGAACTGCCGGCTGTAAAACCGTTTACTATAATTTAATAAAAGCTCTATTTGAGATACCAACACATCCTGGCTAATCTGATCAATAGCCGAATCCAATTCGTGTCCGATGTTTTGGAATAAGCCTATGATCACCTGCTTTTCCTTTTCAGAAAGGTAAAGCGCTTCGGTTACCGAATAGGAGAAAAAGCCATAGTTCTTAATACTTTTACCCAAAGGATAGTTCCTGATAAAATCCGGGTGAATCAGCAAAGTATAACCACCATAATCCGCCTCGCCCTCAATTGCGGTTATCACCTGATTAGGCGAAATAAAAGATAAGCCACCCTCGTCAAAATCATAATAATTTTGCCCGTACTTTACCTTGCCGCTAAAGTTTTTTTTGTACGATATTTTATAAAAATTAAACAGCATACCTTTTTCCAACTCGGTAGTATCAGCCTGGATATTACTGTAATCAACCAGGCTGATAAGCGGATGTAATGGCTTCGGCAATCCCAGTGCCCGATGCAGCTCGGATATAGAATTGAAAACGTAGGGTTGCCTGTTAGTTACTTTCATCTTAAAAACTAAACTTTTGTTTGTTGATACGGGCTTTGCAAATTAAGATATTTTGTCAGGTTAATGCGGTAATTTTCCGGCCCCTCGGCCTGGCGTTTGGCATATAACCTCACCGCATCATTACCGGCAGGATACGTTAACTGATCCTGTTCATCTGTAGCTGCGCGATAAACCACTTCGGCTATTTGATCTGCTTCGGTAAATTCCATCAGTGTACCGTCACTAAAACCTTCCATCATTTTAGTCATAGTAGCCTTGTAAGCATCATCCTCGGTTACCTGCATTGCTTTCATAAAATCACTTTTAATACCACCTGGTGCTACATTTTTAATACCGATTCCAAACTGAGCCAGATCATATGACATGCTTTCGGCCAGGCCCTGCAAAGCCCATTTACTTGCATTATAAATAGCCGACTGCGGGTTAGAAACCAAACCGCAAAGAGAGGTAGTATTGATAAATAACCCCTTCTTTTGCTGGCGGAAATAAGGTATAAAAGCCTTTATCACCCAAATAGTTCCAAAAAAGTTAGTATCAAACTGAGCCCTTATCTGCTGCTCTGTATGTGATTCAACCGCACCAACCAAGCCATAACCGGCGTTGTTGAATACTACGTCAATATCGCCCAGTTCCAACGCTTTATTTACTGTTTCGTTAACCTGGCTAATGTTGGTAATATCCAGCGGTAACAAGGTAACATTTTGCAACTGGTTTAGTTCTGTTTCCTTTTCTGGTGTACGCATAGTGGCTATAACTTTCCAGCCTTTTGCCTGAAATAGTTTGGCAGTAGCCTTGCCCAATCCGGTTGATGCACCGGTAATGAAAATTGTTTTTGTGCTCATTTTGTTAATGTTTTAGACCGATACAAAAGTGGATTATCGCTTATCGGCGTTAGTAACCAAAACGGACAATATTGTAACCAAAATGAAGCTTTGCTCAACAAAAAAGCCGTCACTATGATAGTGGCGGCTTTTTACTTTCCATTATTAAATAAGGTTTTTTATTTACGATCTGATAAAGGCCAAAAGATCTTTGTTAATGGTATCAGCTTCGGTTGTCGGCATACCATGCGGAAAACCAGGGTATGAAATCAGTTTTCCGTTTTTCAACAATGCGACCGCTTTTGGTGCCGAAACGTGGTAAGGAACAATCTGGTCATCTTCGCCATGCAGCACCAATACCGGGATGTCTACACTTTTCAGGTCCTCTCTGAAATCTGTTTCTGAAAATGCTTTGATACCGTCGTAATGTGCTTTTATTCCGCCCATCATTCCCTGGCGCCACCAGTTGTCCCTTATCCCCTGTGATATTTTGGCTCCTTCACGGTTATATCCATAAAATGGCATGGTCAAATCCTGATAAAATTGCGATCTGTGGGCTCCTGTACCTTCGCGTATCTCATCAAAAACAGACATCGGAACTCCATCAGGGTTGCTTTCTGATTGCACCATGATCGGCGTAACAGCACTGATCAGTACCACTTTGGCCACACGGCCTTTTCCCAGATTAGCAGCATAATGGATAGCTTCGCCACCACCTGTTGAGTGGCCAATATGTATGGCATCTCTCAAATCAAGCGCTTCGGTTACGGCGGCAACATCGGCTGCATAAGTATCCATATTATGCCCCTCTGAAGTCTGGCTTGATCTGCCGTGTCCACGGCGGTCATGTGCTATAACCCGAAATCCTTCTTTAAGAAAAAACATCATTTGCGCATCCCAGTCATCGCCGGATAGGGGCCAACCGTGGTGAAAGAAAAGAGGTTGTCCTGTACCCCAGTCCTTGTAATAAATTTCGGTTCCGTCTTTTACTGTAATTTTACTCATTGTTGTTTTGATTATAGTGATGTAATAAAGTATACTCCTGTTAAAATAGTCTGATTTCGGTTATAAATAATAACATTTAATATAACCTCAGGACGTGGCCACGTTCTGATAACGCACAGATCAAGGGGAGAACCAGGGCCGGGATGAACAGCTTAAAAGTAATAAATAAAAGCAGATTTGCAGATTCAAAAAAGCAACAAAAATTGATCAATTTGTTAATAAGCAGGTGCATAATACTTCAAACCAATCCTCATTATTGGCCGTAAAAGCAATAAAGAAATCTACAAAATTATTACATCAAGGTTATTTAAAAAACTTTACCTTTAATTAATTCAGCCGAAACAACTTAATGGATTTTATTACCTACCAGCAATTATTTGAGGGCATTTTTACTGATACAAACCCTCAGGCCCCTTATGATAATCCGGCCTATGTGCATTACACCCAGTTAAACTGGTCGCGCCAGCAACGTTGGCTAAAAACGGGAATACTCAATGAACATCTGGTAGCTTTTATTCAAAATATTGATCAGGAGCAAACATGGATTATTATTACCGAGCCCTGGTGCGGCGATGCAGCCCATACCATACCTTTTATACAAAGACTGGCCGAACTAAACCCGCTCATAAAAGTTGATTATCAGCTACGCGATTCGCCCCCGTTTTTGATTGAACAGTATCTGACCAACGGAGCTAAAACCATCCCCAAGCTTATCATTACCAATACTATAAATAACCACCAGGCAGTATGGGGATCGCGCCCAGCCGAATGTCAGGTATTATATTACCAGATGCTTAAAGATAACGTTGATATGGATCAGCGAAAAATAGCTTTACAGCAATGGTATAATAATGATAAGGGAAAAAGCTTTCAGTTAGAGTTGCTTGCTCTTTTAACTTCCTTATAGTAGCTTAAGCTCTATTTTAACAATGGCTGGCCTGTTATAAATTGTTACCTGTTTGTTACACCGGGTGTGATGCTTTGTTTCGTAATTTTAATGACTAATACATTACTTTATGGAATACATCAGATTTGGAAATACCGGCATGAGTGTTTCGCGCTTGTGCCTGGGTACCATGACCTACGGTAAGCCTACCGAACGCTGGCCCTGGGCCCTGAACGAAGAACAGAGCCGTCCTTTTATTAAAAAAGCGCTTGAGCTTGGCTTCAATTTTTTTGATACGGCCGATGTTTATACCGCAGGTGCCAGCGAAGAAGTTGTTGGCAAAGCATTAAAAGATTTTGCTAAGCGCGACGATATTGTGCTGGCTACGAAAGTTTTTAACGCTATGGGCCCGGGCCCCAATGACAAAGGCTTATCACGCAAGCACATCATGAGTGCGATAGACGCGAGCTTAAAACGGTTGGGTACCGATTACGTTGACCTGTACCAAACACACCGCTGGGATTACAACACCCCGATTGAGGAAACAATGGAAGCCCTGCATGATGTTGTTAAAGCCGGCAAAGCCCGTTACATTGGCGCATCATCCATGTTTAGCTGGCAGTTTGCCAAAGCCCAGTATACTGCCGATCAGCATGGCTGGACCCGCTTTGTATCTATGCAGCCGCATTACAATTTGCTTTACCGCGAGGAAGAGCGTGAAATGCTGCCTTTTTGCACGGATCAGAAAATTGCGGTGATACCTTGGTCACCGCTGGCGCGTGGCTTACTAACCGGACAACGCACCAAAGAGCGTAATGAGACCGAGCGCTCTAAAACAGACGCCTTTGGTAAAACTTTATATAATGATGCAGACTTTGATATCGTAAATCGCGTTACCGAAATAGCCGAACAAAGAGGCATACCCAATGCGCAAGTAGCCTTAGCCTGGATGCTTACCAAACCGGTTATCACTTCGCCTATTATTGGTGCCAGCAAACCAGGCCACCTGGAAGATGCGGTAGCTTCCCTTACGGTAAAACTATCCGCAGAAGAAATCAATAAACTGGAGGAGTTATATCAGCCGCACCCGGTATTAGGGCACAGCTAACAAGACAAACCTGATAAATCAGAAATCAGTTTTATAAAAAAGCCATTTCATTATAGTATGAAATGGCTTTTTTTATAAGTGCAGACTACTGGTTATAAACAAACTTATAACCTATGCCCCGCACGGTTTGCAGATATTGCGGCGAATCAGCATTGGTTTCTATTTTTTTACGCAGGCGCACAATGTGCATATCAAGCGTGCGGGTATTTACATCGGCGTTGTAGCCCCAAACTTCCATCATGAGCTCTTCGCGGTTTATTACTTTGTTTTTGTTTTTCAAAAAGTAAAGCAATATCCTGTTTTCCAAAATGGTGAGCTCAATCTTCCGGCCATCCCTGATCAGCAGGTGGGTATTAGGCAGATGCTCCATGTTGGCAAACTTATATGATTCCGGCTTTTCGCTATTTAACGAAAACTTGATCTTATTATCAATCATGGCCACCAAAACATCCATATTAAATGGCTTGGTGATGTAATCAGATACGCCAAAGTTATAGGCCTCTATCTTATCAACATCCTGGGCTTTAGCTGTCATCATGATAATCAATTTATCATAGCCTTTCTCGCGGATATTACCACACACCTCTGATCCTGGCTGGCCTGGCAGCATCCAATCCAGCAAAACAATATCAGGTTGTTCTTCCAATATTATATTTTCAGCATCGCTGCCATTATCAGCTTCCAATACTTTATATCCTTCTGATTGCAAACGTTCTGCAACCAGGAAACGCAGGTTTTCATCATCTTCAACCAGCGCGATCTTGATTTCTTTGTTCATATTTTAATTTTCGTATGGAAGCGTAACTATAAATTCCGAACCTTCATTAACCTTACTATGAACAGTTATTTCTCCATTCATAAAATTAACCAGTTCTTTACAAAATGCCAAACCCAAACCTACGCTTCCATTTTGGTTATATTGGTTTTCTATCCTGTAAAACTTTTTAAAAATATTATTCAATTCTACTTTCGGGATGCCTATCCCTCTATCAATAAATGAAAATACGATATTTCCTTTCTTATGTGTAATATTAATATTCAACTCCTTTTTTTGCGGATGCGAATATTTGTAAGCATTCTCTATCAGGTTTTGGAAAACGCTCCCTAATAATACCGGATCCGAATAAAATGTATGCACGCCAATCACCTTACAATGCAACTTAAAATCGGGGTATTTAATTTTAAATGTATCGGTATACCGGCTCACAAAATCATCAACATTAATTTCTTCTTTTTTTATGGTTATAGATTTATTTTCAATCTGTGTGAATGATAACAACTTATTCATCAACTCATTTAACTTATCTGCTTCTTCATCCAGTATCTTACCATAATGCTTGCGCTGCCTTTCGGTAAGCTCACCATCACCCCGCAAATTCGAGCCCGCAATTTTTATAACGCTTACCGGCGTTTTAAACTCGTGGGTAAAATTGTTTATAAAATCATACTGTAGCTTAAACAGTTTCAAGTTAACATTCAGATTTCGATAAATAAGCCAGCCTATTAACACCAGGAAAAGTGATATCAATAATACCACCGCACCTATGGGCATAAACCTGCGATTGATCTCGGCGGTCAGATAACCTTGCTGCGAACTGAAAAACAACTTATAATCAGAAAATGCTCCGGGAAATGATACCTCTGTGATCAGTTTACCACCCTCGCTATCAATAGGATCATATACCACCGGTTGTATGGATACGCTTTGATATAATTCCTGGCGTGTGTTTTTAACCTTCAGCAAATAAGGGTCAAGGTGAAAGGTCACCATATTTTGCTTGTACGATGCCGAGGTGATGTTATCTTGCTGCTGTAGTTCGCGATATATTTTAATGTCTTCGCGCCTTAAAATATTGGTATAGGTTATTTTATCGGGCTTTACATCCCAAAATGTTTTAAACAACTCATCCTGACTGGATACACGCGATGTATCTGAAAAAGCGATGAAGTTGCTCAACTTGCCCCCCATTTCTTTAAAATCAGATTCATCGGCCGGGCGACTTTGCCTGGCGCCATGTATCTTACCATTCTGGTACCAGTATTGAAATATCGCTTTAACAGATATATCCAGGTTGTTTACGCGAATAGTAATCGGCATTTTACTCCCTATCAGCACATCGTAAAAAACAATTTTTTTCACAAAGGCATAGTCATGAAAAACCGAGGCCGCGTATTTGGCTGCCGAAGCCGAATCTAAAAAACCCTGATAGGAAGTGATCTCGGGTATTTTATTCTGAAAAAAATCGTTATAAGGTTTTATAGTTTGCTCCAGTACATCTATTTTTTTGGAGGCAAACTCATTCTCCACATATTTAGCGGTAAGGTTATACGATACAAAAAGCGCTACCACAAAGGTTACCGATATGAGCACCAGGAATATGATGATCAGCGTAAAGTTTTTGCGGTAAACATTTTTATGTACAGGCATCTGGGGCTTATGGTTTAACCCGCATATTATTATCAAGGAATTTTTCTATCTCGGCATACATTTCCATACGGGTATGTTCGCTTTTGAAAAACGCGCGCTCATTGGGTTTTAAAAAGTATTTTACATCAACATTCTTTTTACGCAGCTCGCGCACAAACTGGTTTAACTCGCTAATATTTGCACGCTGATCTTTTGCCCCCTGAAAAATAATTAACGGTACTTTTATTTTATCTGTATGAAATACCGGCGAAATAGCCCTTAGCTGATCGGCATCAGTTTCGGGGTTACCAACCATTTCGTAGGTCATTTTTAAATATGGTTTAAAAAACGGCGGCGCATCCTTAATGTATGTAAAAAAGTTAATGAGCCCATACTGCACAACCGCGCAATTATAAAGCTCGGGATGGAATGATACGCCATACAGCGCCGAAAACCCGCCGAAACCACCACCAAAAATAGCTATTTTTTTAGGGTTAGCTATTTTTTGATTTATGAGCCAATGTACACCATCGGTAATATCATCCTGTATTTTGCCGCCTACCTGTTTAAATCCGGCGCTCCGGAACGCTTTTCCGTAACCTGTTGAGCCCCGGTAATTAACCTGAAAAACAGCATAACCTCGGTTGGCCAAAAACTGTACCTGTTCGTCATACCCCCATGAATCGCGGTTCCAGGGGCCGCCATGAGGCATCACTATTACAGGCAAATTAAGCCGTTTATCGCCTTGAGGCAACGTTAAATACCCATTGATCAGCAAACCATCGCGGGCTTTATAAACTATAGGTTGCATAACGCAAAGTTCATCAGGTATCAGGCTTGAATTGATATCGCCCAGCTTGGTCAGCTTATCCGTATTGCTTTCATATAAATAATATGAGCCAGGGTTACGGTCGGTATAGGTGTTTAAAATAAATTTATTTTCGGCGCTGTCACGGTCTATCACCTTTATTTCGTTTCCTGCCAATTGCGAGCGTTGCTGCAGATTGTGATATACACGTTCAATATCGGGTACCAAAAAATGCTTACGAGGCTTAGCCTCTTCCCAGGAGGCAAACTCAACCCGGTGTTTATTTTTTGAATATTCAACATACAGCACATCGGCTTTGTTGCAGCTGAAGATCGTTTTTTGCTCTTTACCGTCCTCGGCGTTAATTTCAACCAGGGCGGTTTTATCACGGTTAACGTTTGACAGTGCATAGAAATAATTTTTCACCCCGGTAAAAGCCACCGGTTTAACCGAGTTTTTAAAATTATTTTCAATAATAGGTTTAAAGGGCTTGTTATCATCGGGCCGGTATAAAATAGTTTCGTTTACCCCGTCTGATGCCTTAACCAGGCGTATTTTACCATCCGCATCTGGAAACCACTCGGTAATATTACCTGGATTTAACAGGTAAGGCTTTAACTCACCTGTGTTTATATTGAGCTTGTAAATATCAAAATTAGCGGGATCTCGCTTATTCATCCTGATGGTGATCATATCAGGCTGCCCTTTATTACGATTAAGCAAACTCACACGTACTTTTGCCTCTGCCATGATGATCCGCTTTTTATAAGTGGTCACATCCATAGCGTACATTTTTAAACTATCGTAATCAATAACATCCTGACTAAACACCAGCTGATCGTTATAAGTCCAGAAATAATCAGACCGGATAGAATAATCATTAAATGTAGTGGCCATATGTTCCTTACCATCGGCCAGGGATTGTATAAAAAGATTCTGCTTGTCTTTGTAGGGCTTTAAGTAAGATACGTACTTGCCATCGGGCGATATTTTATAAGAGCTTTTTTCGGGTGTCTTAAAAAAATCGACAATAGGTATCTGTCTAACTTTATTCTTGCAGGAACATAAGGTTAGGATAAAAACAACCGTTAATAGATATCTAAACTGGCCAAGCATATAAATTGCCCCTTTTACTGATCTGGTCAAAATACGTTAAATAACTTTACGTTAACAAAATGTCACTACAATTTTACCCGCTTTTGGGGATATATGAATATTAATACAATGTGCCTGAAGCATATAAATTAATTGATTATTTTTGAAAAGATGAGGGCTATAATCTGTGCTATTATTCTTGCTTTTACAACTACTACCCTGCTTTTTGCACAGGATAATGACATGCAGTTGGCTAAACAGTACAACACTAACGGCGAGCCTCAAAAAGCCCTGGAGATCTATCAAAAACTATATCGGCAAAATAACGAGGTCTACTATTCTTATTATGTTAATACGCTGTTAAATCTTAAAAAGTTTGACGAAGCCGAAAGCACCTTAAAAAAGCTGATCCGCAAACATCCTAACGAGCATCAATACCCTATTTTACTGGGCACTGTTTATACCCAGCAAGGCAATCAGAACAAGGCCGACGCCATATACGACGATTTGATCAAAAACCTGCCTGCCGACCGTAATGAAATTGCCATGCTGGCCGGGCAGTTTTACCAGGGATCCAATTTGGATTATGCTGTCAAAATATTTTTGCAAGGCCGTAAAATACTCAACAGCGATGATGCCTTTACCTATGAACTCATAAACCTTTACCGCTTTAAACGGGATAAGGCCGCGCTTACAGAAGAGTACCTGAATTTTTTGCCTACCAACCCTAATTTTATTACCCAGGCCGAAAACGCTTTTGCTACCGTATTTGAGGGCGATGTTGATTACAATATGTTAAAAAGCGCATTATTGAGGCGGATACAAAAAGATCCGCAGCAGATCATTTATACCGAACTGCTTACCTGGCAATACATGCAGCAAAAAGAGTTTGATCTGGCCCTAAACCAGTCGCTCGCTTTAAGCCGCAGGCAAAATGATGATGGCAATAGCATTTTTGAACTCTGCCGAACATTAACATCCAACGAAGCTTACGATACCGCCATACGCGGGTATGAGTTTATTATAAGCAAAGGCAAAACATCGCCCTTGTACATCCCCTCAAAAATTGAGCTGATCAATACCAAAAATTTAAAGGTAACATCAGGCAAATACGTACAAGCCGACCTGCTTGGTCTGGAGCAGGATTATACCGACCTGCTTACAGAATTCGGTCGTAGTAACAGTACCGTTTTCGCCATGCAAAAACTGGCACAATTGCAAACCTTTAAGCTGCACAAATTATCCGAAGCTCAAAAGCTGTTGGAGAGCGCTGTAGCTATTCCAAATATTCGTCCTGAATTACTGGCTGCCTGTAAACTTGATCTGGGCGATGTTTACCTAATCAACAATCAGCCCTGGGAAGCCACACTACTGTACAGCCAGGTTGAAAAAGATTTCCCGAATACCGATATTAACCAGGATGCCAAATTCCGGAACGCCAAGCTGGCCTATTACACTGGTGATTTCACCTGGGCTAAAGGACAGCTTGATGTGCTTAAGGCAGCTACATCACAATTGATTGCCAACGATGCGCTTAACTTATTGCTATTGATAGAGGATAATACAGCGACAGACAGTACCGGGGGCCCTTTAAAGACCTATGCCCGGGCCGATCTGCAGATATTTGCCGAACGCCCTGATAAAGCGCTGATGGCTCTGGATAGCATTGATAAAAAATATCCCAACAATACTCTGAGTGATGATATCCTGATGTCGAAATCAAGGATATTGATACAACAAAAAAATTATGCTGACGCGGTGCCGCTGCTGAAAAAAATAGCCGACGATCATCCCAATTAACTGTGGGCCGACGATGCCGTTTTTATGCTGGGCGATATTTATGATAACCGCCTT
>NZ_JBCECK010000033.1:0-44091 GCF_039207105.1 Mucilaginibacter sp. | reverse complement strand
AGATAATACAGGTGGAAAATTAATTATAGTGTGTTGAAATACAGGTATATACTTTTGACGAGAATCATCGTTAAAAGTGATATATATCACTTTTAAGTGCTTTGTTTAACTTATTTTTATTGTAGCAATTTGACATTATGTAAACGCATATGTGCAAAGGCAACAATAAATAAAAGTTGATGTGAGTGTTTACATCAGCCTAATAAATTTTAAATAGGTGAATCATCATATATAGAATTTTAAGGTATGCACAACAAAATTGATTATCCGGTTATTGGTTATATGATTAGTAACCGGACCGCTGGTAGTACAAACAGCTCAGGCCCCAATTTTGGACGAATAGTTGAACGCGTTGTACGAAGAGACCGTATGGGTATCAGCGAACTCGCAAGAAGATTGAAAGTGAGCCGTCGGACAATTTATAATTGGTTTGAGATGGAACGGCTAAGTATTGATATCATTAGTAAAATTGGCTTTGTAATAGGGCATGATTTTTCTGATGAATTTCCTGAAGAGTTTGCAAATGCCGATAATCATATAGCCAGCGATTCTGCAGCGCAAATCCAGGCCGAGCAACCTAACACCGCTATTTATTATTGGATGGACAGGTATATCAAGTTACTTGAAAAGTTTAATGAGGTTTTAAGTCATGAAATAAAAGATCACGACAATCCTGTGCAGTAAATTTATAGTCTAAAACATATAACAAAAGCCTTAAGTTTTAAAAACTCGAGGCTTTTTGTTTTGGTAACGATGTGAGAGAAGGTTAATCAATACTTGTTTGCAATGTAACTGAGCAGGGATTGATCTTTACATTTTGGTATCTGGCGGTAGGTGCATGTACACTTGGCTGGTTATCCATGTAAAAACCGTGGCTTGCAAAGTTACCGGCAGGGGGTATCTGAATGTTGTATATGCCGGGCTTAACAGCTACTGTTTTACTTCCGTTTGCCGGGAAGGCGAATGTATAATTACTTGAACCCGAAAAGGTGATTATAAAAGAGTTGATGCCGGTATTATTATTCAAAACGTATTTCACAGGTTCTGATGAGTCGCACTCGCGGTCTGGAGGGGCGGCAGCGGCAATTGAATCTGGTTGGCTTAAACCTTTTCTGGGTTGTATGGCGTCGTTTTTATTGCAGGCTGTAATTGCCAAAAACGAAAATATCAGGGTTGATGAATAAATTAAATTTTTCATGACGTTGGTTAATTAAGTGATCCATAAAGTGTGGGCTATTAAACAAGTTTTATTAATCCGGATTTACTTTATTAGTCGGAAAATGGACAGCAATAGGAAACAACTTTCCATTTTATTTTAATATATTTTGAAAAGAGTGAGGGTTAATCTGCCTGATCGTCAGATTTTTTTTGGCTGTAGGAGAGAAGATAAATGCCACCTGCAAAAACAATAAGTACAGGTAAAAAGCCAATGAGGCAATAAAAGTTAAGTCCGCCAGATGCGGCGGTTACAATTAAAGGAGAGCTATCACCTAGAATAATAGTACTGCCCCAAAAATAAGGCAGTAAATACGATTGATTATTGGTTAAAAGATCAAGCTTTGCCGATCTCAACGCTTCATCTTTTGGTAAGCCAGTGCGCAGATATTTATAAAAACTTTCGGTAAGCAGGTATGTGGCCTGATTATCTGCCTGCCAGAGGTTGGTTACCGTACTAGGTATACCGGCCAACCTAAATCCCCGGGCCAGACTAAATAAGCCCTCACCAACGGCCCGGTATCCGGTACCGGTATTGCAGGCAGAAAGTACAACCATATTGGTATATCTGCATTGAAGTTTTTGAATATCACTCATGAGTACTGCAGAGTCGGCCATATAAAGCACCGGATCCCGGCTATTGCTGTCAGATGCAGCATGAGAATATATCTGGACAATTTGGGAGCCGGGTAACTGAGTAAGAAACCGACTCTTTTTTGCATCCGCTCCCTTCAATAATAATGCTGATTTAAATTCATCCTGAATGCGATCAAGAGATGCTACTGAGCCAATCAGGGGTTGCAGCTTTGTAGCCTTTTCGTAATTTTCGGGCGCTACCCCTAAAAAAAAGTTTTTTGTATCGGGAGCTACAGGTCTATGATTAAATAGCACCTGCATGGAGTAAACATAACTAAAGGAATACTTCCTGATCAGAAAGCTGTTAGTTTCTTCCCGATTGTATAGTAGGGCGTCAAAAGGAATAAAATACTCTCCGGGCGATATAATTACCCTATGGGTATTGACATTAAGCGGCTCAAATAGCTTTTGAAATAACCTGCTCGCTAAACGCGTGTATGAATCATATTGCTGATTGAGCAAGCCGGCGTTCGAGCAATATTTTAAAAACTCTTGGCTGTCATGAAGATAAGAGACGTAGGGGATTTGGTATATCTTGGCTTGAATAGCACTTATTTGTAAAACATAAACTGTATTGTTGTTGTAAAAATATTCAATTAAGGTTTGTTTCGTTTTTGCTAATTCCTGTTGTAAACTTTTAATTGACCAGAATGAGTTACCTGGCAATATTGAACTTTCTGCCCTTCGCGAGTTTTGCTCATTCTGCCGGTCTTCCCATTGCTGATGCAAAGACATCCAGGTTTTCTTTAAGCCTGTATCTGCATTGTTGTAGTTTAATGATGATAATTTTTTATTAATGCTACTCAACTCAAGCAATAGGTTTTTATCCTCTGCTGTTCTCAGTTTTGATGGTGTATACAATGTAGTATTCAATTGGTCGTTCAGTAAGGCCGACCGGCTTTTTTCAAAAAAATAAAACGCTTTTTCCGGATCATTTAACAAATAACAAACCTCAATGGCATTTTCATACGTTTGCTTGATCTTGCTGCGCCAAAGCAGTTTTGAAAGTTCGGTATGCTGTTTCCATCTCATCATATCTACCGATCTGTCAGCAAGCAAAAATGTCTGTAAGGCAGCTTTCAGTAACAAGGTATCATGCTTTTGTTTATATAAAGCAAGCAAGCTTTCGCCTTTGTCGGCCAGTAAAGTGCTTACATAATAATCGTTCGATATTTTGTTAAGCATACCTACACTTGGGTTGCTCGTGACCAATTGATCTGTGAAGTTTATGGGAAGCGCGTTTAATCCTTTCTGATAAAATTGTAAAGCTTGCCTGTAATTACCTTCGCGCCAATAGGTGACGCCAATGTTTTCATAAAAGCCAACCATCTGGTAACTGTTTTTATGTTGCATGGCTAACTGCAGCCCCTCATTATAGCATATACGGGCGTTGTATCCCCGGTGCAGGTTGCTATCGTAAACATTACCCAGATCATTCAGGTCATTAGCGCATTGAGTGTAGTTTTGCAGGCTTTTGTTTAACCGGAAAGCTTTGCGGTAATAAAGTACACTGGCCTGGTATTGCCCGGTGGCATTTAATAAATTGGCATAAATAGAGTAAACAGAAGCAAGTTGTATGGTTGTGGTTGTTTTGAGTTTGGATAAAGCCGTATCAATGCTTTGGCGCGCGTTAATAAAATCAGCAAGTTCAACCTCGGCCTGGGCTTTTTGAGCCCATAAAGCTCCCTCCTCAACACTATCTGCAGCTGCTTCAGAAAAATCCAGGCCCTGATATGCCATATTTTTGGCCTGTTGATAATCACCGGCTTTAAAAAAAGCATATGCCAGCTGAGTATGGGCCATACCTACAATAAAATATTTCTCAGGAAAATTTTGTCCAGCTATTATACAGTGGTTAAAGCTATTGTTTGACAGATGTATGAGGTTTAATTGTAAATAAAAGATCCCCAGGTTATAATAGCTATTGCATAAAAACGGTTCTTTGGTGCCGGAACGTTCATTAATATCAACAGCCGCGGCTGTATAGGCAATACCTAATGGCAGATCTCCGGTTTTGGCGAAGTAATCACCCAGGCGGTGCATGAGCTCTGCATATGTTGAGCCTTGTTTGTGATAGCATTTTAAATAAGTGGACTGCAGCGTTTGGAGCCTGCGTATTTTTGAGTAGTTGTCGCCAGGGGTATTCTTGATATTATTGATCTCTTGGTGAATGCTGTCATCAGTAATACACTGCGCATTGCATATACCTATCCCCAAAACCATGAGGCCGAGCCAAGCAACAACTCCCAAAAAAGATTTCATGACGAAATCATTAAGCGTTAGGTTGCTTGAGCACGCATATACCATCTTTGATAAGGTCATCTTCCAAGGCCGGGAATTTTTGGCATAGCCCGGCCGCCCCTGCATTTTCAGAAGCCACGAAAAGATCATCGATAAATGATTGCTTATTTACCTTTTTTGGAATATAAAGCCCGGTATCACAATTAGCGCCGATAATACCGGTAGCAATAGCCGTTGCAAAAGATGAACCGCCAATATGTTCTGCAGGCCCAATCTGTTTAAACGGAACTTCAAACACTAAACTACCGTCTTCAGCTTTATCGGCAATAACCCCCATATCAACATAAACATTCGAATAATTTTCCGTAGCCGAAACTATATCGCCATCACTGGTAGTTACCGTGATCAGGTTTTGGGCCTCCTCACTCAGGTTGGCCGGCATAAATTGGTGAATGGCGAGATTGCGTAGTTGGGAAGGAGTAGGGTTTATGCCCCGTTGAGCCAGAATTGCCTTTGCTATGGTATCATCAGCATCGCTTTGGTTACCGGCTGCGGTAACAAATAAAATGCCTTCTTGTCTTAAAATATCGATTAATTCATTGAGTTGACTTAAGGGTTCATCTTCGTAATAGTAAAATCCCCAGCTGGCATTAATAATTTTGGCCCCTTTGGCTATAGCGTAATAAACGGCGCAAAATATTTTAAACAGATCACCGTGGCCGTTACTGTCATGTGTTTTCAGCGGAATGATCTGTACTGTTTTGTCAGGGCTTTTTTTAAACTCATTGATGATGAATTGGGTTACCAAACTGCCATGCCTGCCGGGGTTATCATCTTCTATATCACTGCTGTCATTAATAAAATTCCACCCGTTGGGCGAATCACTGAAACATTCATAGCCTGGTTTGTTTTCCATGTTGGTGCCTACATAGCCTGGTTCCACAATAAAAGGGTCAATACCAGTATCAAGAACCGCTACTTTAACCACTTCCTTTTTATCAGCAGGAGCTTCAATAGATGACTTTTGGCCGGGCTGATTCCATGAAAGATTCGGGATTTTACTTAAAAAGTTTAGCGAATAATTCTCACCTACAGTTTGGGTACCAGGGCCGGTTCCTGCTTTTACACCTTTTCCGCTTACTACTGTGTCAATACCATCAGCCTCCCATAACTGTACCGGGAGTGGGCAATTGGAATATCTAAATACTTTAATCTTACTATAGCCCATTTGTTTAAAATAACCCATTACAGCTTCTTCTTCTGTGTCGGAAGGGGTATTGTTGAACCTTACAATAAGCTGGTTTTTTTTATAGCTTTTTTCTAAAAGACTAAAATCTGGTTTGCATGTAATGCGATTAACCGAAGCTGCTGAGTTTTGCTGATTAGTTTTCATAGGGGTTAATTTTTAAATACTTTTTATCCAGTTCCTGGCTTCCTGATTACCATATAAGTTTTTGCTGATGATATTTTGTAATATTTCTTTCGCTTGCTTATTATCCGAGCCCTCTGACCGGGCCATTAAGGTAAGGGCCTTGTAAAATTGGCCGGGATTGGTATGTAAAGGCATGGCCGATAATTGATCAAAGTTTTTTAGCGCCTCTTCATATTGTTTTATAGCCAAATGGGTTAATCCCAAATACTTAATAGCCTCGGGAGCGGTTTCTGGTTTTATGGTTAATGGGATAAAAAGTTCCTCGGCTTTCGCATAGGATTTGGAATTATAAGCAGCTATCCCTGCCTGTAATGAATCTGAGTTACCCATGTTTAATCCCAGTGTGTTTAAATTAGTGGCGATATATTTATCAGCAATTTTTTGCGGAGAGGGGGGCTGTAAAAAGGCAAACCAGCCAACTACTAATAAAACACAGGCTGCTACCAGGAAAGCTATCCGTTTAAAGGTTATAATTTTAGCAGACTTAGCAGGGATAGATAATTGCTGATATAACTGTGCAAATTCTTGCTTTTTTTGTTGTTGTAGGTGCGCGTTTAATGCATCGCGAAGACTGATGTAAGTGGCTACCTCTTTGGAAAAGGCACTGTCAGCAAGGCATCTTTTTTCAAATGCAGTTTTTTCATCATCGGTTAATATCCCGCTGAAGTAATCATCTATCAGGTTTAATGAGTTATTCATTTTGATGAAGTAATCTGGTCAATCTCAATTTTAATTTTTCCAGGCAGCGCAGCCGTGTTGTTTTAACTACATCTGCCGATTGGTAATTCATATGCCCTGCAATTTCTTTATCGTTATAGCCCTCTTCAAAAAGTAGCAGTAACTCTTTACACTTATCCCCAATTTCCTTTAACCGGTCTATTATCTGCTGTCTTTCGTCCTGGGCAATCAACGCCTGGATAACACTTCTTGTATTGTCGGGGAGTTCGTAAACTAAACTATCATAGGGCATGGTATCTTCTAACTTTCCCTGATTAGTCGTTTTTTTTCGTAACAGGTCAACACATTTATTTGAAAATATTTGGTAGGTATACGTTTTAAGGGAGGAGCGGCCTTCAAATTTGCCCGAATTGATATTTTTAATAACCGCTATAATGGTGTCGGAGTAAATGCTTGCCGCCTCTTCGCTTTCAATACCGTATTTTTTGTTGGCTTCTTTAATGAGATAAAAGAATTTTATATAAAGTTCTTTTTCAAAATGAAGCCTCGAAAGCCCGCCAGACTTTAGTCCATTCAAGATCAAATTTTCTGAAACCGGATCCATAGCGGTAAGGGGTTATAGCAGAGGTATTTGGAGTAGAATATAGAACTAATATATAATAAAAAAATCCATGTAATGCGTAATTATGGGTACAATTTAGTACCCATAATTATTCATATAACAATCATCTGTTCTGTTGTTTAGCTGCAAAACAGATGATTGTTTTTTCCTTATTTAGTGTAACAGAGAATAAGTATTTTTTAGCTGATATTTCCTTATTGAATTACCAACTGTGGTTTATTAGTTGAGTTTTCTCTGCTGTTAAATTGCACAGTGCTATTCTGATTAGTTGGATCTTTAATAGATAGAGTGACAGTTTTATCGCCAGCTAATTGTGTTTTTACAAATGCGGTTACATCAAATTCAACATATTTGGCCTGATTGTTAATCGTGGCAGAGCTTAAATTGCTACCTGTTGCCGGCGAATTGTTAAAGTTTATTCCAGCCTCTGTCCAGTTATCACTATCTACTGCATAGCAGGATAATTTAACGGCTGTAGCATTATCAATATTTAAACCATACACACGTAACCTGGCCGATGTAACACTGGTTATTGAACTGCCAAGCGCAAATTTAAGATAAGACTTACGGGCATAGTTAACTGAATTTGATCCTTTTACAACTAAAGTTGCGTCAGAACCGTAGTTGGCCGTTGCAAAGGTTCCGTTACGTACAAAGGCATCCGCTGTAGGTTGCAATGTGGTACCCGAGCCCGGATTAGTGCTACCTCCTGAAGGTATACCTTTATGGTTGACATTTGAAAAATTACCACCTGTGTAATAGATGTTGCCATTCAAGACAGCTCCTACCCCTGCAGATTTACCAACCGGAAGCGGAGTTAGCTCGGCCCAGCTATTTGTAGTTGGGGTGTAGGCCATAACTTGTTTGCTTAATACATTGTGCGATGTTTCGCCACCCAGCACAATAATACGGTTATCATAAGTTACTACAGAAGAAGAAACGTGATCAACACCGGTAGGCATTTTGGCTAACTGGGCCCAGGAATTACTGGTTTCGTTATATACCTCAAGAGTAGTTTGCGTTTCAGTTTCTTCGTCCTGGTGATGCGCGCCGCCTAAAAAGTAGATCTTTCCGCCCAATACTGCCGATCCGGGGTGGTTAACCGGGTTAAGAACAGGTGCCAGTGATTTCCAGCCAGCGCCCAAATTATTCAGATCTAAGGCGTAATGCAGGCCAACATCTGCACGGGCCAGGTTTGCACCGCCCATATAGTGTATTTTACCATTCACGTACCTTAATTGCCCGGCTGCAAGTTCTTGCGGCAGATCTGGCAGGCGCACGTATGTATTTGATGCTACAACATATTTCCAGGCTTGCTTTGTTCCGAAAAGCTGCCCGGTACCATTAGCATTTGAAGTATAACCACCTGCAAAGTAAATATCAGTGCCATCAGTGGTGAGGCCAAAGTGGGTAACTCCACCAAAATTGCTGCCGCTGGGTGTTTGCGGTAAATTAGCTATGGCTGTCCAGGTGTTGCTAATAGGGTCATATACATATGAACGTTTGGTTGGGGTCCAGGCATTAGGCCTTTTATTAATATCATATCCTCCAAAAATATATAGCTTGCCTTTAACTACTTCGCCATGTACTTCATGGGTTAAGGTTGGTTGGCTTTTAGCAGTTGACCATGTGATAGTAGTAAAATCCGGACTGGCAGCCACCGAAGGAGTTTCGGTTAGGCTTTCTTCTTCTTCTGTCTGAGGTGTTGGAGTAGGCGCGTCCATCTCATTTTGGCCTTTCTTACAGTTTTGGAAGAAAAGAATACCAATAATACAGATCAAAACGGGTAAATATCTGACTTTTAAACTTTTCATATTGTAATATTTATTAATGTTTGATAATAAGGTTCAATAGTACTTAAGGCAGATACCGTATGTGTAATAAATATAACGATAGGAATTATACTAATAGGAAATGGAGATTGGATTGTACTTAATATGTGAAAAGGTGTAAACTAAAATTAAGCCGCAGTTCAGTTTTTTTCTTAAAGAGTTTAATGGCTGATATTCAAAAATATATGATATAAATCAATTATTTAGACACTGTAATATCAAAAGAATATATTTTCGAGTATGGAATTATAGCTAATTTTTACTAATATTGTATTGGTATGATTATTATTTTTAATAATAGTAATACTTAACCATATATAAAGTTTCAAACAAGGGGTTGTTTAAATTCACAAAATGGTTAGCCTGCGAGGATATTTTCTCGCGGGCATTTTTATGATCTCATCTCAAATTCTTCCAGGGATTTTCAACTGTCTTTATAAAAATATAAGTTGATAAGTTTTCAATTGGGAATTCCTGATTCTTAGCTTAGATTTTGGGTGCTAATTAAGTTAATTTTTAGTTTATAATTTTTTAACAATGATGCAAGGTCTTCTTTTTTGTGTGTATTTTAATGTGTAAATTTTAATGACATTTCTATGACAATTATTTTTTGGCATAGTTTTTTATACTTAAAAAAGGCTGAAAATGACTATTTTACTGTTCATTTAATACTGTGAAATTAGTGAGAAGTTAAACACTTATTCTCACTATTGTAACTTTCTTGTGACGGGTCCGTTAAAGTGCATAATTAAACTATTGATTAACCCCAAACAAAGAAGTTATGCTTAACTCAAAAAAGATGTTGGCTATTGCCTGCCTTGCCTTATCATTAAATGCTTGTAAAAAGCAGGAAGAAATTGCACCGGTTGAAACAGCACCGGTTAGCACCCTTGCAGTATCTGCTACTAATGCTACTGCTGTTAATTTAATCAGTAATGTGGTGGTTGCATCAGGTGCAGCAAGCCAAATTTCCACACTTTTAAAGGGTGCAGTGTACTACACTGATCGTACGTATGCTGTTACATCGGTACCCGATTCATTGACTAATTTGCCAATGATCAAAACAACTAATGCAGACAAATGGAGTACTTCTGCTTCGTATCTTAAGTTCAGTTTGTCGCAGGCTGCAACAGTGTATGTAGCACTTGATCCACGCGCTAAAAGCTTGCCTTCATGGTTAAAAAGCTGGCAAAAACTCAATGCTATTATTGAGCTTAATGACTCAAAAGTAGGTCATTACGAGCTCTATAGCAAAAACTATGCCGCTGGCTCGGTCGAATTGGGTTCTGCTAACGCTACCGGCGCGGCTGGTATCGAAAATCAGTACTTCGTACTTGCTAAGGCCAAACCAGTTGTTACGCCGCCATCAACACCAGATGATTCAGCACCTATCGATAACACTTCGTTTATGCTGGGTGTTAATGGTCACTCACTGGGAATACCTGCCTATACCTCGGTTAGCCCCGAAGAGCAGATATCTCTTTTGAAAAAAATGGGCATGACCTGCTATCGTCAAAACATTAATTTTGGTTCAGATGGATCTATTCCTAACGCCAAAGTTTTTAATCCGCTTTACGCTGCGGCAAAAGCAAACGGGGTTACCATATTACCAATGGTTAATAGCACTACCCTGAATTTGAATGCCAGCGAAAAAGATTCTTATGCTGCAGGTAACCTATTAGGATCTAAACTTGCCGCTAAAAATTCTGCTTACTTTAAATATTACGAGTTAGCCAATGAGCTTGACCTTAAATGTATAAAAAGCGGTAATGGCGATAAAGCTGCTGATTATGATCTTAATAAATTGAAAATCATAGCTGCTTACTTAAAAGGTTTGGACGATGGTATTAAAGCATCACAGCCCGACGCTAAAACCATGATTGATGCCAGCTGGTTGCATTACTACTTCTTACAATACATGGAAGCATATGGTAACAAGTTTGATATCGTGGCATGGCACTGGTATTCTGATATGGAAACTACTGCTACCAGAATCAAAATACCAGATATCTCGGTAAAAGTAGGAAGCATGTTTGGTAATAAACCTATCTGGTTTACCGAAGTTGGCCAAAGACCAGATAAGGTAGCTGATATTGATCAGGCACAAAGCGATTTCTTATTCGCCTTTGCTAAAAAGATGAAACAAAACCCACGTGTAAAAGCGGTATTGTGCTACGAACTGTTTAATGAACCTCAAAGAGGTACAGTAGAGCAAAACTACGGTTTAATAAAATGGACAGTACCTTATAGCCAATACACTATGAAAACTGTAGCTCATACGTTTTCAAACAACAGATTCTAACTGATAATTAACAATGTCGCGTACCCTAATCGCGATTTAAATTCCCCTTAGTACCCCTATATTTATCAAGCCCGGTAGCATTTTTAAAATGCTACCGGGCTTTTGTTTGTTAAATAACATATTGTTTGCTGGTGCGGAGTGTGTTTCAGTGCAACAACATTGTTATGCTTTGGTAACAATTGATTAACCAACTCTTAACACACTTGCTTAATTGCCGTACTAATTTTGCTTCCGCTTAACAGGCTTAATAACCCCAACGGGGCTATATGGTTTTCTCTGGTAAAAATTCAAGTTCCCATAATTATCACATCCACAATGGCACTAATTAACAAATCAGGTTTTGCAAAAAGATTACTGCTGGTAATGCTTTTTCTCGGCGCTTGTGTTTATTTGCAGGCACAAACCCCAGGTAAAATTGGGCAAAGTAACCAGGTTTTATTACCCAACGGCTGGAAATTGAGCCCCGCAGGCCGCTCATTACCCTTAGGAGATTTGCCTCTGAATGTGCAGTTAAGCTCATCAGGACGTTTGCTTGCGGTAACTAATAACGGGCAAAGTACTCAATCGGTTCAATTGATTGACCCTAAGAGTGAAAAGAAACTGGATGAGAAAGAGCTGAGCAAGTCATGGTATGGTTTAGCTTTCAGCAATAATGAAAAAGACCTGTATGTATCCGGAGGCTATGATAACTGGATACTTGATTTTCATATACAGGATAACAAATTAGGTAAAGCTGACACCATTAAGTTAGGTAAGCAATGGCCAAATGATAAAATATGCCCTACGGGTATGGTTACTACTAAAAATAACAGTCGCCTTTATGCTGTAACCAAAGAGGATAGTTCATTATACATTATTGAGCCTGCCACCCATTCTGTTATAAAAAGGGTGCAATTGCCGGGTATGGCTTATACATGTACGCTAATGCCTAACGAAAAAACCTTATACATTTCTTTATGGGGTGGGGCCAAGGTTGCAGCGTTTAATACCGAGACTGAAAATATAGAAGCTACTATCAATACAGGTAACCACCCTAACGAGTTGCTTTTGAATAAAAAGGGCACTTACCTGTTTGTAGCCAACGCTAATGACAATACTGTTTCTGTTATCAGCACTAAGGAAAACAAGGTTATCGAAACCATTTCAACGGTACTTTATCCTACCCATCTGGCTGGTTCAACTACCAACGGACTTGCGCTTTCTGCCAATGAGAATACCTTATATATAGCCAATGCCGATAACAACTGCCTGGCTGTATTTGATGTTACTAAACCAGGTAATAGCAAAAGCCAGGGTTTTATACCGGTTGGCTGGTACCCAACCAATGTAAAAACGCTGGGTAACAAGATAATTGTTGCTAACGGCAAGGGTTTAACATCAATGGCCAACCCACTTGGCCCGCAGCCTTTTGAAAAAGAGAATAACCTAGGTATACACACAGGTATCACCACCAAAAGTAAAATACAATATATAGGTGGCTTATTTATAGGTTCATTATCGTTTATTGATGCTCCTAAGCCTGAGCAGCAAAAAATTTATACCAAACAGGTTTACGCCAATACACCATTTACCGATAAAAAAACAAAAATGGCCGATGGTGAGGCAGGTAATCCTATTCCGCGTAAGGCGGGTGAAACATCGCCTATCAAGCACGTGTTCTATATTATAAAGGAGAACAGAACTTATGATCAGGTACTGGGTGATATGCCACAGGGAAATGGTGATAGTTCCTTAACTATTTTCGGGAAAAACATCACCCCAAATCAGCATGCTATAGCCAGCGAATTTGTTTTACTTGACAATTTTTATGTTGATGCCGAAGTTAGTGAAGACGGCCACAATTGGAGCATGGGTGCTTACGCTACCGATGTTATTGAAAAAACCTGGCCAACCAATTACAGCAATCGCGGCCCGGGTTATTCCGGTATAGCAACACCACCTAATGATGGCTATATATGGGATTATTGTAAACGCGCTGGTGTTAGCTACCGCACTTATGGTGAGTTTGGTGCCTATGGTAAAGCAGTGATCAAATCTTTACAAGGCCACGTAGGGCCGCATTCGCCGGGGTTTGATATGAATATTAAAGACCAGGTTCGCGCCGATGCCTGGCAGCACGACTTTGATTCGCTCATGACTATTAACGCCGTTCCGCAATTTAATACTTTACGTATTTCTGATGATCATACCAGTGGTCAGCAAAAGGGTAAATACACACCGATAGCGGCAGTAGCTGATAACGACCTGGCTGTTGGCCGTATCATTGAGCATTTATCTCAAAGTCCTATATGGAAAGAGTCTGTTGTATTTATTTTGGAAGATGATGCGCAGGCCGGCCCGGATCACATCGATGCGCACCGTTCGCCGGCCTATGTTGCAGGGCCGTTTGTGAAAAGGAATGCCGTGATTCATAGCATGTATTCAACTACAGGTATGCTGCGTACCATCGAGCTGATATTGGGTTTGCCACCAATGAGCCAGTATGATGCTGCCGCGCTACCGTTTTATGAGTGCTTTACCAGTAAGCCCGATGTTACACCATATAAGCTTAAACCTGCACTGGTTGACATAGAGAAGCGTAATATAGCTGTGAACGAAAGCAGTAAACGTTCTGAACTGTTTAATTTTGCTAAGGAAGACGCTGTACCTGATCTGGATTTGAATGAAGTGATATGGAAATCGGTTAAAGGTGAAAATTCAGTGATGCCTGCTCCAAAAAGAAGCGCTTTTGTTATCCTGGAGAAGAAAAAGAAAGATGATGACGATTAAGTAGCGCCTCGCAAAACCTACCAGTCATTAAATTAATAATTCAAACACATCATGCTATTAAATAAATTCTGTTCTGTGAAAAAGGTACTGTTGGCAGTGGCTTTATTATCCGGATGTTTTTATGCTCAGGCGCAGACTAAACTGCCGGGTAAAATAGGAGAAACTAACCAGGTATTATTACCCAATGGATGGAAACTTAGCCCGGCAGGGCATGGTTTACCTCTGGGCGATCTGCCTTTAAATATTCAACTATCAGCATCGGGTAAATACCTTGCGGTTACCAATAACGGGCAAAGTACTCAGTCGCTACAATTGATTGACCCTAAGACCGAGACCCAGCTTGACGAGAAAATATTGACCAAATCATGGTACGGCCTTGCCTTTAGCCATGATGAAAAAAAGATATACGCATCAGGTGGTCATGATAACTGGATACTGGCTTTTCAAATCCAGAACAATAAATTTGGCCCGGCAGATACCATTAAACTGGGCGATCAGTGGCCTAAAAATAGAATATGTCCTACCGGTATAGTTGTTAATAAAGCTAACACTCGTTTATACACCGTTACCAAAGAGGATAGTAGTTTATATATCATCGACCCGAATAACCGGTCGATCATAAACAAAGTTAAATTAACTGCCGAAGCATATAGTTGCGTTTTGTCGCCCGATGAAAAAACGCTGTACATCTCCATTTGGGGTGGTGAAGAGGTTGCTTGTTATAACACGGCTACGGGGGCGTTAACTCATATTAAAACAGGTAACCATCCAAACGAGCTACTGTTAAACAAAAAGGGTAATATTTTATTTGTGGCTAATGCCAATGATAATTCGGTATCTATTATCAATACCGTTACCCGTAAAACGATTGAAGTTGTTTCTACAGCGCTTTATCCTACAAAACTAACCGGATCAACTACTAATGGACTGGCTTTATCTGCCAATGAAAAAACATTGTATATAGCCAATGCCGATAATAACTGTTTAGCCGTATTTGATGTTACCAAGCCGGGCAGCAGCCAAAGTTTAGGTTTTATTCCTGTTGGCTGGTACCCAACCAATGTAAAAACACTGGGGAGTAAAATTCTGGTGGCTAACGGGAAAGGATTCACCTCGATGGCTAATCCTAAAGGGCCAATGCCTGTTAAAAAAGTTGATAACAGCGGTTACCAAAAAGGAGCAACCAATACTAAAGAACAATATATAGGTGGCTTATTCAAAGGCACACTTTCATTTATTGCTGAACCAAAACCTGAGCAGTTAAAAGTGTATACCAAACAGGTTTATGCCAATACACCCTTTAATGATAAAATAGCGACTACCGCTCCGGGTGAAGAAGGTAATCCTATCCCGCGTAACAGGAATCAGAAATCACCTATAAAACATGTGTTTTATATTATAAAAGAGAACAGGACTTACGATCAGGTTTTGGGTGATGTGCCAGAAGGTAATGGCGATACATCGCTATGTATTTTTGGTAAAAAGGTTACACCAAACCACCATGCCATAGCCAATGAGTTTGTACTGCTTGATAATTTTTATGTGGATGCCGAAGTGAGTGCCGATGGACATAACTGGAGCATGGCCGCTTATGCAACAGACTATATCGAGAAAACCTGGCCAACCAGCTATGGTGGTCGTGGGGGTAGCTATGACTCTGAAGGAACCCGTAAAGTTGGCGACCCAAAAGATGGTTACATTTGGGATTACTGTAACAGGGCAGGAGTAACTTATCGCACCTATGGTGAATTTGTTGATAATGGTAAAGCCAATATCAAAGCCTTGCAAGGGCATTTTTGCGCCCATTCGCCAGGCTTTAACCTCGCGGTTCAGGATCAAAAAAGAGTAGATGTATGGGCGCATGATTTTGATTCGCTGCTTACTAAAAACGCGGTGCCTCAGTTTAATACCATCAGAATTTCAAATGATCATACCAGTGGGCAAAGAAAAGGAGCCGTATCACCTATTGCGGCGGTTGGTGATAATGACCTGGCTATAGGTCGTTTTATTGAGCATCTGTCAAAAAGCCCGATCTGGAAAGAGTCAGTGGTATTTATTTTAGAAGATGACGCCCAAAATGGTTCAGACCATATTGATGCACACCGTTCGCCTGTGTTTATTGCCGGGCCTTATGTTAAACGTAATACGGTAATTCATAACATGTATTCAACATCCGGGGTACTACGTACTATTGAACTGATATTAGGCTTACCTCCAATGAGCCAGTATGACGCGGCCGCTATGCCGATGTATGAATGCTTTACCAATAAGCCTGATTTTTCACCATATGTGGCTAAGCCAGCCCAGGTTGATATTGAACAACGGAATATAGCTGTGAATGAAAGCAGTAAACGTTCAGATAAATTCAATTTTGCTAAGGAAGACGCTATACCTGATTTGGATTTGAATGAGGTGATATGGAAATCGGTAAAAGGTGAATCATCTATTATGCCAGCTCCAAAACGGAGCGCCTTCGTTATCCTGGAAAAGAAAAAGAAAGATGACGATGATTAAGTTTCCACTGTTAAAGCTAAAAATTTTAATAATAAAAAGATCGTAGCGATAGCTGTGATTTAACAATTGATCAAATATATACAAACAACAATTTATGAAATTATTCAAATCCCTGCTGCTACTTTCATTACCGGCAGTATTTCTGTTTTCGTGTAGCAAATCATCTAATGACCAGCAAATACAAATATCTACTCAGGAGTACCATACCGGTTCATTCATTCAGAATGGAGATACCTTGAATTCAAAAAACAAATCAAACGGCAGGGCCATTAAAGGAACACTTAAGGCTGGACAAACATATTACCTGAGCAGTGATTACGCCGCTGCTACCATTAATAAAGGCGATACGTTGGTTATACAAAGTGGTGTTAAAGTTTACATTGTTGGCCCGGCAAGTGGTGCTAATGCAATCGGTACCCAGGAGCACGCTCCGGGCATCCTGGTTAACGGTACTTTACTTTCTTTAGGTACTAAAGAAAACCCGAATATTTTCACGGTTCAAAACACGGCTCTAAAATCAGACCCAACTAAAGATCCTCAGGACCCTAACACCGATCCTGCATTTAAAGGCTATTGGGGTGGTATACAAGGTAGCACTACATCAGGTGATATTATTTTAAAATGGACCCGCCTTGAATATGTAGGCGGTTTAACTCCCGCTAATTCGCCTACACGCCCTACATTAAGCAGCTATGGTGTGTTTTTCCAAAACCCTAATGCCAATTTTGTTCTGGAAGATTGCTGGTTATATGGCTCACATGATGATATGATCAGGGTTGCAGGTGGCAAGTATGAAATTATGCGTAACACCTTTGAAAAAGTTGGCTTCATTGCCGGCGAATGTGTAAACATTAAAAGCGGCAGCGTTGGCGATATAGCTTATAACGTGGCTGTTGGCGGTACAGGTAACTGTTTTAAATCTGCTAATGCGGGTGGCTTATCGCCTCAGGCTAACATGACCTGCTACAATAACACAATGGTTACAGGTGGCTACCGTCAGCAAAAAGCTGGTGAAGGTGGTTCACTGGATTTTGAAAACGGTGGCAGGGGCTTAGCCTATAATAACTTTATAGTTAACTGTGCTTATGGTTTAAGTGTTTTAGGTGGTTCAGGTACTACACCAGCTGCCGATACAACCAACATTAAATATGGTTATACCTATAACTACGGCGACAATACCGCTATTACTACCCAGTTTTTACCTTCAGGTTTTATAACTAAGGTGCAAACCGGCGATATCAACGGTGGTAACGCGACAGTTCCGGGAGCTAACAATCCAAAATTTGTAAACTATCCACTGCCAATGGCTGCAAATACAGCATTTATTAACCTTGATTTTGTGGGTAATTATAACTTCAGGTTACAATCTTCATCGCCTGCGGTTGGGAAAGGCTACACTGATTTTAAGCCATATGCTGTAGTGAAAATTGATAAGGTATTTGGCGCTACAGAAATTACGCCGCCAGGTAAGGATATTGGTGCATATCAAATGGATGGAACAGGTAATCAGCACTAAAAGATATTATTATCGTTCAACAGCAATACCAAAAGCCATGCTTTTGGTATTGCTGTTATTGATTAGTTTCAGCGGTTACGCGTTTGCATCAGGCATTAAAGTTAAGGTAACTGATCAGGCTACTCAAATGCCTGTTGCCAATGTCATTGTTAAAGTAAACAATAGCGCAATTACAGCATTTACGAACGCTGATGGTATTTGTTATTTGGATAAAGTTCCATTTGGAAAGGTTGCCATAATAGTATGGGCTGAGAATTATAAACAGCAAGTTATAGATATTACAGTAACGGAGAAAACAACAGAATTGAATGTTTCCCTGGAAAAACTGAAGATCAATTTACAGGAAGTTGTTATTAAAGGAAAAGTGAACCCGCGGTCTGACCAGCAATCGAGGCTTACCGAAAAAAATACCATACCTGCAATAGATATAGCCTCGGGCGACCTGATAGAAAATACCGGCAGCATCAGTGCTGCTGATGTTACTCAGCATATTCAGGGACTGTCGGTAACGCGAACCAGTACAGGCAATACCGATAAGGCTATCATCAGGGGCATGGAAGCAAAATATAGTTACACCCTTATCAATGGGTTTAAAATACCCAGCCCGGATGATAAAAGCAGGTATATATCGCTTGATCTGTTCCCGGCAGGTTTGTTGCAAAGTGTACAGGTTTACAAATCATTAACCGCCGATATGGAAGGCGACGCTATTGGAGGCGTAGTAAACATGGTGATGCGCCAACCACAGGACGAACCATTGTTTCAAATAAATTTAAGTACAGGTTACAGCGGGCACTATTTTGATAATCAATACCGTACCTTTAACAGCGACGCGGTACAAAACCATTCGCCTTATGAACGCTTTGGGCCTGCTTATTATGCAACAGGTGCTGATTTTTCAAAAAGTAACCTGGATTTTTATAATAAAAAGCCACTGCCTGATGTTAACGCGAACCTGTTATTTAGCCATGAGTTTTTAAATAAAAAGCTGGGACTTATTGTAGCTGCCGATTATAAGAATATTAAAACCGGCTCCGATGGATTCTTTATCCCATTAAATACACAGCCGAATTTAAATAACGTTCCAGCTTTTTCTGATTTCTATAGGCACAGTTATAGCAATAATAAAGTCGCGTTGAGTACTAATGAGCAATTGGTTTACAAGCCTGATAACTCCAACAAATTTACACTTAGCCATTTTTACCTGAATCAAAAAGATATTGAAAGCAGGAGCACGGTAGATACCAGTTTGATATTAGGGAGATCGGGTGCCGGAACAGGGCGGATTTACGTGAGCGACCGTTCACGTGTTCATGAACAGGAGATCAATAACATCAACTTAAAAGGCAATCACAACATTAATGCTTTAAGTATAGATTGGGCCGGGGTATTTTCTGAAGCTACCGGCAGATATCCGGATTGGTCTGTATTGACTGCAAATACAGGCAGGTTAGTAGCTCCTGATGGTAGTATAACCCAATCGCCTTTGTATCTGGCACCGCTTAACAGGATATGGTTTAGCAATAAAGAAAAAGATATTGATGTATATCTCGACCTGCATTATAAGCCCGGTATCTTTAACCAAAAGCTTACGTTAAGTGGCGGGGGATTGATCCGCCGTAAAAACAGGGATAATTTTTATAACAGCTACACTTTTACGCCTACGATTAACGAACCTTTTACGAATATTAATAACGCGGTTTGGGTTAATGATAATGGTCCCCAGAACCCGCTGGGTAATGTAAACAATCCTAATAACTATACAGCTAAAGAGCGTATCAACGCGGCTTATATTATGGCCGATCTGCAAAGTGGCCGCTCTGAATTTTCCGGAGGACTGCGAATGGAGCAAACAGACCAAAATTTTATTTCAACGCTTGATCCGGATGTGAGTTATGGAAAAATAGTTAATATTAAGTATAGGGATTGGTTACCCGATTTACATTGGAAGTATACGCTTAATGATCAACAGCAATTAAAGGCAAGTTATTTTAAAGGTATTTCAAGACCCGCTTTGTACGATATCACTTTTGCTACCATTGCTTACGAAGATTACATAGTTGCCGGAAATCCATTTTTAAGGCGAACTCAGGCTGATAACTATGATTTTAACTATACCTGGTATCAAACAAAAAATACACAATTAAAGGCCGCGTTATTTTACAAGCATATAGTTGATGCTTACGAAAAAACGTTGTTAAACGGCAATGATGAACTTTACCCTATACCACAAAACGGATTAGATTATACGCCAGCCGGTCAGTTAACCGAACAGTTTAAAAATACCGGTACAGCTATAAACTATGGGGCCGAACTTTATTACAGTTACGATTGGCGCAATTTCGTTATCACAGGTAGTTATACCTATACCTCATCAAATATTACACGGATAAAAAAATTATTAACCCGCGAAGATCCTAACGACCCTTCAAGCAACCTGGTTACGGTGAGTAAGCCCGAGAAAGGGCCGCTGGAGGGGCAAGCCAAACACTTAGTTAATGTTAATTTGTTGTACAAAAATACTCCAGGCAATTGGTTGGCAAACGTATCATTAATATATACCGGCAAGCATATTGATCTGGTTTCGCCGTGGTATAATCTGGATTACTGGCAAAGGCCAAATGTAACGGTTAACCTGTCTGCCGAAAAAAGATTAAGCCGTAAGTTTAAAATTAAGCTAAGTGCTTCTAATCTGTTCAATAACGGTATTACTGATGATATATTAGTTCCAAACCCTAATGGTTCAGGTAATTTATTACCTGCGCAAAAACAGGTTAATAAGATCACTGTTCTGAAACAGGATTTTTCTGCTTATTATCAGTTAGGGTTAAATTATCAATTATAGTTATATATACAACATCGTCCGGAAGCCTCCGTTTGGAGGCTTTTTTGCTGATAATGCGTTGGTAAAGCTTTGTCAGCTTTGAATAATATTTTTAATTGTATTTATTTAGGTAAACTAATAAGGCTACCTTAGTATATTATTGATATGGAAAATATAAAACTGGCATCGGCATTAAGAACGGTAACTTCAAAAATGTACAAAAGGCTCAGGAAGCAAATGCACACTGCTGATAGCCTTTCCATAACCGCAATAACTACGCTGTCGTATTTGTACCAAAATACATGCCATACACCATCTGAGCTGGCCGACCTGGTAAAAGTAAAAGCTCAATCTATGTCGGAGGTGCTTAAGCATATGAATGAGCTCGGGTTAATCAATAAAACCAACGCAGTTGATGACAAACGTAAAATCACAGTTTCGCTAACGGAAGCGGGAAGAAAAATAGTAGAACAAACCCGTTACGAACGTGATGATTGGTTAACAGATGCCATAAGCCAGAACTTATCTGATGATGAAAAGAGGCAATTGACAGGTGCTATCGCGCTGATAGATAGATTGAGTGATTCCAAATAAATAATTATAATACTACAAAACCTTGAGATCAAGGTAAATTAATTCAAACAACTTAATATGACGACTGCAGCGGAGGAGAGTGGGGTTTCTTATAAGTTTATGCTTCCATTGGTATTGGGTACCATGATGAATCCGCTAAACTCAACCATGCTGGCTACCTCCCTGATCACCTTATGCAATTCGTTTAAAGTAACTGCCGGATCGGGTGCTTTGTTAATTACCTCTCTGTATGTAACATCAACCATAGCGCAGCCGCTTATGGGCAGGCTTGCCGATTTGTTCAGCGCCAAAAAGGTGAACATGCTGGGTTTTGTTTTGGTGCTTATAGCGGCGCTCATTGGCATAGCAGCGCCAGGTTTTTCCTGGCTTATTGTTTCAAGGGTTGTTTTAGGTTTGGGTACTTCTGCCGCGTATCCATCGGCAATGGCCATTATTAACCGGAATTATGCCAGTAAGCAAATGCCGGTTCCGGGTAAGGTATTGGGTGTTGTTGCCCTGTCGGGACAAGTGAGTATGGTTTTAGGGCCTGTACTTGGCGGATTGCTCACCCAATTGCTGGGTTGGAAAGGAATATTTTTTATCAATATACCCTGGGTTATTGTAGCCATTTATTTATCCCGGGCAATTCCTGATTTCCCTTCATTACAAAACACCAATAAAGATAGTTTGTATAAAAAACTGGATGTAACAGGCGTTGTTTTGTTCAGCATGTTTTTACTGGCTTTATTGGCCTTTTTGCTTCAGCATGATTTATCGCTGGTTATGTTAGGGGCAGCCATTGTTTTATTAATTTTAATGATTGTATGGGAGTGGAGGCAAGGCTCGCCTTTTATTGATGTTAAGCTATTGGCACAAAAGCCGGCCTTGCTGCTGGTGTATGTGCGCACGCTTGCCACAAACTATGTTTTATACCTGATGCTGTACGCCATGCCACAATGGATTGAGGGGGTAAGGCATTTAAAACCAGCACAAACCGGATTGTTGATGTTTCCGCTTTCTTTAATGGCTATAGCCGTGGGATTAATAACTTCAAAAAGCAACAAACTTATATTGCAAAATGTGCTTGGAGTATTTGTCCTATTATTGGCCTGCACCGGGCTTTTCATGCTCACCGGGCACACGCCAATATATTTGTTTATCCTGTTTACTTTGGTTATGGGTACTGCCGATGGCATTAATCTGATCGCTAACCAGGCTCTGCTAAATGCTGAAACGCCTCTGAATAAAAAAGGTGTTTCTTTCGGCTTGTTCAGAACCTTTGGCTATATCGGAGCAATCATTTCCAGCACCCAGTTAAAAAGCCTTTTTGGTAATGGTATTACCGACCATAATTTTCATCAGATAGGGTATTATACTTTTTACTCTTGCATTGCTTTGGTTATTCTGCTGATTCCGCTCTTTTTCCGGAAAAAGATTTTACAAGCGGATTTTGTTCCTGAGCAAGTATAATAATCGCTGTTTAGTTAACCTGATCAAGGAATTTGATCTTTCCGGAGTCGATATCGTAAATACCGCCGATAATCTTAACCGCCTTTGTTTGTGTCATCTGCTCAATAAGCTTACTCTGGGCAACGATCTTTTCATGGTTAATTCCACATTTTTTTCGACAACGTCGTGTACCAACGAATCGTTTTTGGATGTATTGTCGCCTTTAATATTTACGGCATTTACAGCTGGCCTAATCTCGCTGATCAGGGCTGTCATGTTGCCGTCTTTTACATTATCAATTGCAGCCTTCGCCGTGCCGCAATGCTCATGCCCCAATACCATAATAGCTTTTACTCCCGAAACCTTGCACGCATACTCCAGGCTCCCTAAAATTTCTGTATCTGCTACATTGCCGGCTATGCGATTTACAAACAAATCGCCAATACCCTTATCAAATACTTCTTCAACAGGTATCCGTGAATCAGAACATGCCAAAATAGCTGCAATAGGATACTGGCCCGAAGCCGTTAAATGGATCCTTAAGCTATCGTTTCTGAGCGTAAGTTTATTTTTATAAAAATTTTCATTGCCGGTTTTTAGCATGGCCACAACTGAGTCGGGTGTGAGTTGTTTTTGTTCTGCCAGGGTTATTACCTTATCATGAAGCATTGTTGGGCTGTTTTGAGGCTTAACAGCGGTTGAGCTATTACAGGAAAATAAGGTTAAGGCCGCGACAGCTCCAAGTAGTAGGGTATCTATTTTAAGCATAAGTGTTTGGTTGAATATTTTTCTCTAAAATTAAGTTGTGGCGACGATTTTCAATATCCCCAAAAATGGGGATACAGGTACTCAGGTCTTTAGATTGAAAATTATAGATGTATTATTAACCTTAGTTTGTACATTTATGAATTATGAGAAATTTTCCAATTCTGAACCGCCAGCGCATACCCCGCTTAATGGGTATCCAATTCATTTTATGTTTATTCCTTTTTTCATCAGTGGAGGCGCAAACTGCAAAAAACGAGCAAAAGCCCGATCTTCCGGTTATTGGCCGATGGGATATCACTATGGAAGATGGAAGTAAAACCATTCCATCTTGGCTGGAGGTACAAAAATCAGGTACCCATATCTTGATTGGCAGGTTTACCTATGCTTTTGGTAGCGCCCGCCCTATTACAGAGGTTAAGCCCGATGGCAACAAGTTCCGTTTTTCAATTCCTCCTCAATGGGAAAAAGGCAACAGAAATATGGATTTTGAATTTGAGGTTAACGATGGTAAACTAACAGGTAGTATGGTTTACACAGATGGTACAACCCATCATTTTACAGGTGTGCGTGCTCCTTTATTAACCAGAACTGCCGAACCTGTTTGGGGTAAGCCCGTTAAATTGTTTAACGGCACAGATACCAAGGGCTGGCATACCGATGGAAAAAACCAATGGGTGGTTGAAAATGGCGTTTTGCGTAGCAAACACTCCGGAGCAAATCTGATCACCGATCAGAAATTTACCGACTTTAAGCTTCACATTGAGTTCAAATATGATAAAGGCAGCAACAGCGGCGTTTATTTGAGAGGTAGGTATGAAGTACAGATAATTGATACCAAAACCGGCGAGCCTGAACCTATTAACAACCAATTTAGCGCTGTTTATGGATTTTTGCCGCCAAATAAAATGATGGCTAAAGATGCCGGACAATGGCAAAGCTATGATATTACGTTGGTTGGTCGCCTGGTTACCATTGTAGCTAATGGTACTATGGTGATATGCAAGCAGGAAATACCTGGTATAACCGGCGGTGCTATTGACAGCAAAGAAGGTGAACCAGGTCCGATATTTATTCAGGGAGATCACGGCCCAATTGATTACAGAAACATTGTGATAACGCCTGTGAAGTAGGTTATAGAAATATTGGTATCCCGTGAGATTTATAAAATCCTTCAGATTTTCTGAAGGATTTTATGTTTGTTTTCTTGTTTCTTTTCAAAGTTGTTAAACTTTATTGTCGGCATTACTTATTACTTCATTAGCAGTTGGATAATCTGTATATCCTTTTTCGCCGGAAGTATAAAAAGTGCTACTATCTGCCTCGGCAAGTTCAATGTCAGCAGCAAATCGTTCTACCAGATCTGGATTTGCGATGTAGTACGTTCCGAATGATACCAGGTCAGCATCTCCGTTTTTAATGATTTCATTAGCCGATTGTTTGTTGAAACCCCGGTTCACCATGATCCGACCATTGTATAACTTCCTGAAATAACCATAATAGTTGGTCGCGATATCGTTTAATGGCGTTCCGGTTAGGTCAACATCCGGTCCTACTAAATGTATGTAGGCCAAATTGAGGTCATTAAGTTTCTTGAAAATATAGGTGAAGGTGTCCAGAGTACTGTCGATAGGCTTAATCAACCCCATATTATAAGCAGCAGGTGTAAATTTAATACCAATGCGCTGATCTGGATAAACTGTTTTTACGGCATCGATGATCTCAAATATAATCCTTGCACGGTTCTGGATTGTACCGCCGTACTCATCTATGCGTTGGTTGGTAGCCGGGTGCAGGAACTGCGGAATTAAGGTAAATATTTGCGCGTGGATCTCAACCCCATCAAATCCGGCAAGTTTGGCATTCGCGGCGGCTTTTTTATATTCTTCAATAGTCGCTTTGATCTCGGGTACGGTATAAGCTTTTGGGGTAACCGTATCTTTGAACCCTTTGGGGGTGAATGTTTTTTCCTGAGGGTTAATCGTGGATGGCCCCAGCGGCAGTTCACCATCAAAAAAATCAGGATGTGATACCGCGCCACTATGAGCAATCTGGATAAATATCTTGCCACCTTTTTCATGAACGGCCTCAGTCACCTTTTTCCAGCCGGCAACTTGTGCTTCACTGTAAATACCAGGCAGATTGATAAAACCGATCGCATTTTTGCTTACCCAGGTACTCTCCGTCAGGATTAGGCCGGCCGATGCACGTTGTTGATAATACAGGACGTTCAGATCAGTAGGTGCTGATTCAGGATTGTCTGCACGACTCCTGGTCAGTGAAGCCATTACAATACGATTCTTTAATGTTAGATCCCCCAATTGAAAGCTTTCCAAAAGAGGCTCTTTGTTATCTTGATCCATTCTTTATTTTTTTGACAACAAAGATCGGATGTGATCAAGGCGCCATCAACAAGGGTAAAATTCTTCATATAGGGATAAATTTTTCCCCTAAGCTGTTTACGGTAGTTAAAGCTATATTTGTATATTAAAAAGCCATGTACGAACGTAAGTTACCTTTACCCGTAGATTGTGGATTGCATTTAACCAAAGAGATACTGAACGGTAAATGGAAAGCCAATCTCATCTTTGCGATCTATGAAAACATCAGGCGTCCCAGTGACCTGCAAAGGGCAATGCCGGACGCGACCAAACGCGTACTGAACCTTCAGTTAAAGGAGTTGGAGGAACACGGCATTATCAATAAAAAGATCTATCATCAATTGCCGCCGAAAGTAGAATATTCATTGACGCCGCTTGGGCTAACACTTATGCCAATTATCGATGCGATGAACCGATGGGGCGATAATAATAGAACTTACTTAGAAGCAGTGATTGCCAAAACAAACCCTGAGTTAGACCACCCCAAGGTAACTACACTTAAAAAGTAACTGACTAATTCTATTAAAAATGCGGCACAAAAAAAGCTCGATCTTATTGGATTCGAGTTTCTTGATTAATAGCTGTTTCAAAACTTATATTTTTAAATATTCTTCCGCTTCGTTGTCATTTTCTTCCGCTTCGTTGTTTTTTACAACGTAGTACGGCCTGTTATCCACATCTTGCACTTAGGGGTACTATCGATTTGTTACAAGTAAAGAAAGATTACTTAAATTAGAATGAAACAATGAGTAAAATGGCAAAGTGGCGGGTTATCCCATATATTGTACTTATAGCATTTTCCTTTGTTACATCAGTAGTAAGGGTATTTGCGTTGCCCGAATTGGACCTGCTAAATCAGGCCGGGGCATTTTTGTTCCAGATTAGCCTGTTCACCTTGTCGTGGACAATTATTAGAAAAACCGGCGCAATACTTATCAACCGGTTGCCAAATTTAAAAGATGTGATCAAAAGAACTATTCTTCAAATTGTTATATCACTCGTGCTTATTATTCCCTTAGGTATACTTTTGGTTTATTACATTCAATCGTTTCATTTGCCTGTTTTTACACGACCTTTTATTGTAGCTATGTGTATAGCTTTCTTCATATTTGTGGTGGTACTAAATTTATCTTACAGCGCATTTTACTTTTTTCTGAACTGGCAAAACTCTATTACCGAAAAAGCACAGCTGCAAATAGAAGCCGCAGAACTTGGTAAGGATAAGCTGATCATGAAATATCACAATTTAAAGAACCAGGTAAACCCGCACTTTTTATTTAACACCTTTACATCGTTGGACGGGCTTATACAAACCGATCCGGTACTTGCTTCTGAATTTGTACGTCAGCTATCAAAAGTGTACCGTTATGTATTGCAGAATAAAGAGAATGAGGTGGTTAATTTACAAACCGAGGTTGACTTTATAGAGCACTATATTTATCTATTACAAATACGCTACAAGGAATTACTGCTGATCAATATAAACTTATCAGACATTGCATTGGAAAAGGGTATAGTTATGGTTACTCTTCAAATGCTGATTGATAATGCTATAAAACATAATTCTTTGCAGGTAAATAGTCCGCTGAACATTGAGATATGGGATGATGGCAGTTACTTACATGTTAAGAATAACAAGCAGCTGCGCAAACAGATTGAAACATCAAATAAACAGGGGTTGCAGCAATTAAGGGAGCTATATTCATTTTTAACCTCGTTGCCAATAGCCATAGATGAGTCTGAAGCTGAATTTGAAATAAGATTGCCATTATTATGAAAATATTAGTGATTGAAGATGAAAAGCTTGTTGCCGAAAGCCTGATCAAGATTGTGCTGCAACTGGAGCCTTCGGCAGAAATTTTAGGCCCGTTATCCGAAGTAAAACAATCAATTAAATGGTTGTCTGAAAATACCAGGCCTGATCTTATCCTCTCAGATATACAGCTTGCCGATGGTATCAGCCTTGATATTTTCACGGAATATAAAATTGATTGCCCAATTATATTCACCACAGCGTATAATGAATACGCTATACGTGCCTTTAAGGTGAACAGTATCGATTACCTCTTAAAACCCGTAGATAGGAAAGAATTGCAAGCCGCGTTTGAAAAATTTCATCTCATGCAATCTAAATTTGGCGATGCAGGTTATGTGAGGGAGTTAAAAGAACTATTTGTCAATTTTAATAATAGTAAACAATACAAAGAACGTTTTGCGGTAAATATGGGCCGTTCGGTAACGCTGGTTCCGGTAGAGCGGATCGCCTTCTTTTTAAAAGAAGAACTGATATTTTTAATTGACCGCGACGGCACCCGTTTCATTACCGATTATCGCTCATTGGATGAGGTAGAAGAACTGATTAACCCTCAAATATTTTATCGTGCCAACCGGCAGCATCTTGTCCACCTACCGTTTATAGAAAACTATCGTGGCGATGATACTGGTAAATTGACCATAAAAATGCGTGGCATTAAAACCAACGATCTTATCATCAGCAAAGAAAAAGCCGCTGAGTTTAAAAAGTGGTTTGATAAGTAATACGCTTTCTTATATACTATGTTAACCGGCCCGCCGGCCTCCTATCATCTCCTGATGTGGGTTTTAAAACACGCAAACGTGTTTAACTTCCGAATAGTTCGGCTATACTGGTTCCGTTTCCCTGTCCAATTCTTCTGCTTCGTTGCATAACTTTTTTATAAAAGATGTTATAGCTGTCTCTTTGTCAAGTAATTAAGAGACAAATAATTAAACAATGAAGCATTTATTCCTCACCCTCAGCATTTTTACTGTAATTTTTGCAGTAAATGCGCAAACGCCAAAGCCACTTCGGTTAGAAGATTGCTACACCCTGGCGCGGCAAAACTATCCATTGATCAAAAGGCAGGAACTGATCACGAAAAGCGCTCAGTATTCAATTCAAAACGCGTCTAAAGGTTATCTTCCTCAGGTAAGCATTAATGGTCAGGCTACTTATCAATCAGATATAACCCAGATACCTTTCAAGCTGCCGAATGTCGATATCCCGGGTTTAGCAAAAGATCAGTACAAAGGGTACACCTCCATAAATCAGCTGGTATACGATGGTGGTGTTATCAAGCTACAGAAACAAGCAATAGCTGCCCAGTCTGAAATTGACAAACAACAATTGGAGGTTGACCTGTACCAGTTAAAAAGCCGCATCAATCAGTTGTTTTTCGGTATCCTTATCGCGAACGAAGAAATAGCCCAGGTAGATACTGTAAAAAGAGATGTTCAATTAGGGCTTGACAAAACCAATGCGTTGATTGCAAATGGCACTGCTTTAAAATCAAATGCCGACGTTCTGAAAGCCGAACTCTTAAAAGACGATCAACATAGTATTGAACTGAAAACTACACGCCTGGCATACATTCAAATGCTTAGCCTATTTATTAACCAGCCATTAGATGAGTTTACAAAGCTGGAGAAACCTGCGTCAGTAACTGTTTTACCAACAATTGGCCGGCCGGAACTGGCTTATTATGATGCCCAGAAAACATTGTTTGATGTTCAATCGAAAAGTATCACAGCTAAAAATTTGCCAAAGCTGGGGCTGTTCTTTGAAGGTGGCTACGGCAGACCGGGTTTAGATATGTTGCAAAATAGTTTTCGTGGTTATTACGTGAGTGGTATAAAGCTCAGTTGGTCGGTGTCAGGTTACTACACAAGCAGAAAAGAAAAAGCTATCCTGGCGATGAATAAGAAATCGGTTGATTATCAAAAAGACACCTTTTTGCTAAATACTAACCTGCAACTTAAACAGGAAGCTTCAGAACAAAACAAACACGAAGCCTTAGTGAAAACCGACGATGCGATCATCGCTTTACGTGGAAAAATCAAAACCACCTCTTTGGCTCAGTTAGCAAACGGGGTGATCAATGCCAATGACTACCTGCGCGAAGTAAATGCGGAAGATCAGGCAAAACAAAATCAAACGCTGCATAGCATTCAACTGCTTATGGCACAATACAATCAGAAAACAACATCAGGAAATTAAACTAAAAACGAGTTAACATTATGAAAAAGGTATTTATTATAGCATTTGCAGCGATAGGTTTAGCCTCATGCAGCAGTAACAAAAACAAGTATGATGCTTCTGGCACATTTGAAACAACAGAAACCATAATATCTGCAGAACAATCAGGCCAGATCAAACAGTTCAATATAAAAGAAGGCGATATATTGAAAGCTGGTCAGTTCATCGGATATATTGATACTGTTCAGCTTCAACTGAAAAAAGAACAGTTGGAATCGCAGATAAAATCAGTGGAAAGCAGAACCCAGGACATTGCCACGCAAACCAATCCTTATAGTAAACAATTGGCCGTGGCACAAAGCAATTTGCAAACACAACTGATAGAACAAAAACGCATTGAGAATTTAGTGAAAGCTGATGCTGCAACGCCAAAGCAACTGGATGATATTAATGGCGCGGTCGACGCGGCTCAGAAACAATTAAATGTGATCAAAAGTGAGCAGGCGGCACAAAGATCATTACTAACCATCCAAAATAATGGTATAGCCAAGGATGTAGCCCCTTTAAAATCACAGATAGCTCAGATAGATGATCAGCTTGCAAAATGCCGCATTGAAAATAAAGTTACAGGAACGGTATTGATCAAATATGCAGAGGAAAATGAAATAGCAACAGACGGAAAACCGCTTTACAAAATTGCCGATCTGTCTACGCTGATATTGAGAGCTTATGTTTCCGGTAATCAGTTGTCTGCAGTAAAATTTAATCAACCGGTTAAAGTAATGATAAATGATACTAACGGAAATTATAAAAACTATAGCGGGAAAGTTGAGTGGATAAGTAGCGCTGCTGAGTTTACGCCTAAAACAATACAAACAAAAGATGAAAGGGCCAACCTGGTGTATGCCGTGAAGATCAGGGTTAAGAATGATGGTGATTTGAAGATTGGTATGTATGCCGATGTAAAACTATAATTATGGAAGCGGTTGTACTCAATAACATCACAAAAACCTATGGCAAAGAGCAAAAAGTTGCTGTAGATAGCATATCTCTCAAGGTAAATAAAGGAGAGTTATTTGGCCTGATAGGCCCTGACGGAGCCGGAAAAACCAGTATTTTCAGAATACTTACTACCGTTTTGTTACCCGATGGCGGAACCGCGATGGTTGACGGCTTTGATGTAGTTAAGGATTATAAGCAGATCAGGAATAACGTAGGGTATATGCCTGGTAAATTTTCGCTTTATCCGGATATGACGATTGAAGAGAATATCCACTTTTTTGCCACTGTATTTGGTACAAGTGTAGCAGAGAACTACGAGTTGATCAAAGATATCTACGTACAAATTGAACCCTTTAAAAAGCGCAGGGCGGGTAAGCTGTCTGGTGGGATGAAGCAGAAACTGGCACTATGCTGCGCGTTGATCCATAAGCCTACCGTACTGTTTCTGGATGAGCCAACAACAGGTGTCGACCCAGTTTCAAGAAAGGAATTTTGGGAAATGTTAAAGCGGTTAAAGCAGCAGGATATAACCATTGTTGTTTCAACCCCTTATATGGATGAAGCTACCTTGTGCGACAGGATAGCGTTGATGCAGAACGGGAAGATATTATCTATTGATACACCTGATAATATTATCAATGCCTATCCTTCACAACTGTACCAGATCAGGGCCAACAAAATGTACGATCTGCTAAAGGATCTCAATAATTACTCAAACACCTTGAGTTGCTTCATTTTCGGCGAATACCTGCACCTGTCGTTAATAGACAACACAGAGCAGGCAAAGGCTGAATTGATGATACACTTACAAAACAATGGGTATAAGGACATAGAAATGGATATAGTAAAACCCACCATAGAAGATTGCTTTATAAAACTATTGAAAAACTGAAATGAAAGAGACCGTTATAAAAACAGAAAAACTCACCAAGCGTTTTGGCGACTTCATTGCCACCAACGAAATAACACTTGAAGTGTATAAAGGTGAAATATTTGGGTTTCTTGGTGCCAACGGCGCCGGTAAAACTACCGCCATGCGCATGCTGTGCGGGCTTTCAATACCATCATCAGGAGACGCGGCCATAGCTGGGTTTGATATTTACAAACAAACAGAGTGTATCAAAAAGAACATTGGCTACATGAGCCAAAAATTTTCGCTGTATGAAGACCTAACTGTGTTGGAAAACATAAAATTTTTTGGCGGTATTTACGGACTTACAGATAAGAAGATCAAATCAAAAAGTGAAGAACTGCTTTATGAGTTAGGATTGCAGAGCGAAGCTAAAAAATTAGTAGGCTCGCTTCCTCTCGGCTGGAAACAAAAACTCTCATTTTCGGTGGCCATATTGCATGAACCCAAAATTGTTTTCCTTGATGAGCCAACAGGTGGTGTTGACCCGGTAACCCGCAGGCAGTTCTGGGATCTGATATACAGCGCGGCTGATAGGGGGATAACCATTTTTGTAACCACACATTACATGGATGAGGCCGAGTATTGTAATCGGATATCTATCATGGTTGATGGACGAATAAAAGCGTTGGATAGTCCGGCAAATCTTAAAAAGCAATTTTCGGTAGGCTCAATGGACGAAGTATTTTTTGAACTGGCGAGAGGTGCAAAAAGAAGTGAATAATCTTAAAAATTAAAAAATGAAACAGTTTTTAACATTCGTAAAAAAAGAATTTGCACATGTGCTTCGTGACAGAAAGACGCTGCTTATCCTCTTTGGTTTGCCTGTGATACAGATACTTATATTTGGATTCGCGCTTACCAATGAGGTGAAAAAGTCAAAGGTTATTATCGTTGATCATGCTAAAGACATCGCATCGCAAAAGATCATTACCAAAATAGGTACAAGCGAGTATTTCGAGATTGAAAATACAGCGCTGAACCGTCAGCAAATTGAAACGCTGTTTAAAAAGGGTGAGATCAAACTGGCGATTATTTTTCCCGAGCATTTTAATCATGATCTTCTGCATCAGAATAAGGCGACTATCCAGGTAATAGCAGATTCAACAGACCCTAATACCGCCAATACATTAACCAATTACCTTTCCTCCGTGGTGGCCGATTATCAGGGGGAGTTAAATAAAGAATCGAAAAGGCCTCATCGAATTATTCCGGAAATGCGGATGCTGTACAATCCCGAATTAAAAGGTGCGCCCAATTTTGTACCTGGGGTTATGGCGCTGGTACTGATGCTGGTTTGCGTAATGATGACCGCTATTTCCATTGTAAAGGAAAAGGAAACGGGAACTATGGAAATATTATTAGTATCTCCGTTCAGGCCTATGCTGGTAATACTGGCCAAAGCATTCCCATACCTGATTCTCTCATTAGGCAATGTTTGCACCATACTACTGCTGAGTGTTTTTGTACTGGAGCTGCCTATTAGCGGAAGCATCTTTCTGCTTTTTGCCGAAAGTACCTTGTTTATCATTACCTGCTTGTCATTAGGCTTGCTAATCTCGGTAAATACAGAGTCGCAGCAGGTGGCTATGTTGATATCGCTGATGGGAATGTTGCTGCCAACTGTAATGTTCAGTGGCTTTATGTTCCCGATTGAAAATATGCCGGTTGCACTACAGTGGCTTTCAAATGTGATACCGGCAAAATGGTTTTACATCATTGTGAAATCAATCATGATAAAAGGGGTGGGATTTTCCGCCATATGGCAGGAAACACTGATACTGGTGGCGATAACTCTGATTCTACTAACAATAAGTATCAAAAACTTTAAAATACGTTTGGCATGAGAACCATAAAATTTTTGCTCCAAAAAGAGTTCAGGCAGATATTCCGTAACCAGGCTATCCTTGCCATGATATTGGTGGTACCTGTTATGCAATTACTGATACTCCCTTTAGCGGCTAATTATGAGGTGAAGAATATTAATATCACTGTTGTTGATAATGATCATTCTACCTATTCGGCAAAACTGATATCAAAAATTACGTCATCGGGGTATTTCAAGATGACTGGTGTAAAAACCTCGTACAGCGATGCTTTTAAATTGATAGAAACCGACGAAGCCGACCTTGTGCTCGAAATTCCTCAGGGATTTGAACAGCGCCTGATCAAAGAAGATCAACAAAAAGTGTTTGTAGCGGTAAATGCCATTAATGGTACTAAGGCAAACCTTGGCGGCGCCTATTTAAACACGATCATTAGCAATTTTAATAGTGATGTACGGATCAGGATAGATGTACCAGGTAAGTTTAACTCAAAACCAACAATTGAGGTTAACCCAACTAACTGGTATAACCCTTTAATGAACTATCGTGTTTATATGGTTCCGGGTATTTTGGCAGTATTACTTACCCTGATAGGCGGATACCTGACATCGCTGAATATTGTAAAGGAGAAAGAAATAGGAACCATTGAACAGGTTAATGTAACACCAATAAAAAAGTATCAGTTCATTTTAGGTAAACTTATCCCTTTCCTGATATTGAGCCTGCTGGTATTTACCCTTGGCTTGTTGGTGGCCTGGCTTGTATATGGCATTTTGCCCGAGGGTAGTATACTGTTGATGTATGGATTTATATTGGTTTACCTTTTAGCTGTACTCGGAATAGGCTTACTGATCTCAACCTATTGCGAAACACAGCAGCAGGCCATGTTTATCGCGTTTTTCTTCCTCATGATTTTTATTATGATGGGAGGATTATTTACACCTATTGAGAGTATGCCTGATTGGGCCAAAGCAGTTACAAAATTTAACCCGGTGAGTTATATGATTGATGTAATGCGAATGATTGTATTAAAGGGTAGCGGTTTTGACGATATAAAATACCATTTAGCAAAAGTATTGGCCTTCGCCATTGTGTTTAATACCTGGGCAATTTTTAATTATAAAAAAACAACCTGATCAATATTATTAACTGATCAAAATAAAATCAACGCCTTTAAGATATGGCCATGAGTAACAAAAAATGAAAATAAAAGGAATATCCTATTTCCGGGATGCGGAGAAGGCTAACGCTTTCCTGGAAGACTGGGCTACACGAGTACAACAATTAAACTCATCATGGTACGAAACCATGATTATTCATAACTCTTTAGGCAAAACCAGGGTTTGGGCTTATAATACCGAATACAAAGATAAAGAAGCGATTGTAATATTTTCGGGTTCTACAACCAGTTCTTTGTTTTGGGATTTTGATAACAACCTGGCTTCGCTTAAAGAAAAATATCGGTTGTACCTTGTAGAAACTAACGGCGGGCCTAATTTAAGTGAGGGAAATAGTCCTGATATTAAAACGCAGGGATATGGAATTTGGGCGACAGAGGTATTAAATAAACTGTCTATCAGTAGGGCAACAATTATGGGCGCTTCATTTGGTGCAATTGTTTGCATGAAGCTGTGTCAGATTTCGCCCTCAATGGTTAGCAAGGTGATTTTAATGAATCCGGCAGGGATAGGGGAACACTCCCTGTCTGTCGCAAACCTTTATTATAGCAATTTAGCAACACTGCTGAAAACGGTTAGCAGCGTACAAAAATTCATTGATAAAATTATATTGCATCCACCAAATCATAGCTTGAGCGAACCATTTATGCAATTATTAAATGAATACAAACTGTTTGTGATCAGGAATTTTATTAATCAGGCAGATTATCCTCAGCCGTTAAAACCGGATGAGCTAAATCAAATTAAATCAGAAGTCTATCTCCTCCTCGGCGGCAACGACAAGGTATTGTCCTACAAAAAGGCGATAGCTTCAGCCAAGAAGCATATAGGGACAATTGCCGACATAAAAATATTTGATGCAACCGGTCATGGAATTGAGATTTCAAAAGAAGCAATTAAATATATTGAACGGGTGCTGGAAGTTCAGCAGAGTACTGTCGGAGCTTTATGGAAAGAAAAAGCGGGATTTATTCATTGAAATATTAATGCTGCAATAGCTTGTCCAAACAATTTGTTTTGGAGGCGCTTAGCTTTCCGCGTCCATCAAACTTTTGGCCCAAGGAGTATGTAAGTTCTTAAAAAGGAATTATCTTCATTGTTAAATAGATAGCTGACTCCCCCCTTAAAGCTTTCGAACCATTTTAATAATACTTTGTTAGATTATTTTCCTTTTTTAAGCATAAAGAATTACAGATAAATTAATACGGTTAGCTTATGGTCATTTTCTCGAGATTCTTTTATTTCATGGGCCACCACGGCTTTTTGTTTGCCTTATGTCTTATGTTCATCGCTATCGTATTAGCATTCAAGTTCAAGAAGATAGTTTTCCCAATTGTTGCTTTCGTTTACTCCATTATTAATGCGTTTACCGGCCAGTTTATCAACGCTGCATTTTTAAACGCATTCGGAACGCGAAGTACAGCGGTCATTACCCAAGCCACTGAAACCAATTCAACCTTGAATGACCAGTATATCTACGATTATGATTTTATTGTACAAAAGGGTGATGGCAGTTATCAAAAAGGGACGTTTTCAACCATGACAGCAAGTATTTATCCTATTTCCAATACCATCAACATCCCGGAAACCGGTGTAAAGTTTCCCGTAAAATTTATACCGGGCTACGAAAAAAACATCGTGATCCTTTTTGAGGAAACACAAGGTGCCAAGGACATCAAAAGATCCGAAGAACTTAGTGCTTTAAACAAAGCACGCATTCAATACGAAGCCAGCCCCGAAGACCCGTCCTTCAAAAAAGAGTATATGGACGTATTGGAAGAATTTATCGCACACAATGCGGATCAGGACAACACATCTTACATAAACAAGCTCCGCGAATTAAAAAATGAGCATTAAAAAAAAGCATTTGGGCTACGGAACACAATTTTGCCATAAAAAAAGCCTCTTAGTATTTACTAAGAGGCTTTGAAACTGTGGTACCAACTGGGATCGAACCAGTGACACAAGGATTTTCAGTCCTTTGCTCTACCATCTGAGCTATGGTACCTTCCGTCGTTTCGGGAGTGCAAATGTAGCTTTTTTTTTATGGTTGCAAACTTTTTTTTGAAAAAAGTTTAGAAAAATAATCCTCCAATAATTGGATTGCTTCTAAATTAAGCATTTTGGTAAAGAATGTTTCATGTAATCAATTACTTACGGATACGTCTGTATTTGATGTCCAAAACCGCTTTTCTCTTTCAACAATTCAATTAACTTTGAATTTAGAAAAAATACTATGCACGCATAATGATTGCACAAGCTATATTTATTATCATTTTAGGATTAGCCATATACCTCTTCGCCAAAAACGTAGCTAAAATAAGGCGCAATATATTGTTAGGGAAGGATACTGATCGATCTGACAACGCTGCCACTCGCTGGAAGGTGATGGCTCGAGTAGCCCTGGGGCAAACTAAAATGGTAAAACGGCCTGTGGCGGCCATCATGCACTTTTTTATTTATATAGGTTTCGTGATCATCAACCTGGAGGTGCTGGAGATCATGATTGACGGCATATTCGGTTCGCACCGTATATTTTCGCATCCTTTAGGTGCTTTATATGGTTTGCTGATAGGAGCGTTTGAATTATTGGCGGTGCTGGTGCTTACGGCTTGTGTTGTTTTCCTGTGTAGGCGTAATGTGGTGCATTTAAAACGCTTTACAGGTGTGGAGATGACCAGCTGGCCTAAATCTGATGCCAACTATATCCTAATTACCGAAATATTGCTCATGACCGCTTTTTTAACCATGAACGCGGCCGACTATAAATTGCAGTTATTGCACTTTAGTCATTACGTCAAGGCAGGAAGTTTTCCGATAGGCTCACTTATAGCCCCTTTATTGCCCGATAACGCCCAGGCTTTAGCAATTATCGAGCGTGTATGCTGGTGGTTCCATATTGTAGGTATTTTGTTGTTTTTAAATTATATGCCTTACTCCAAGCATTTCCACATCTTGCTGGCTTTCCCCAATACTTATTATTCTAACCTGAATAATAAAGGTAAATTTACCAATATGGCATCGGTTACCAATGAGGTGAAGGCCATGCTTGATCCTTCTTTCGTTCCCGAAAATACTGGTGAGCCGGCACGTTTCGGAGTTAAAGATGTAACGGATCTGACCTGGAAAAACCTGATGGAAGCCTATACCTGTACTGAATGCGGCAGGTGTACATCGGTGTGCCCGGCCAATATTACGGGGAAGCTTTTATCGCCCCGTAAAATTATGATGGATACGCGCGACAGGGTTACCGAGGTGGGCAACAACCTGGATAAATACGGTAAGGATCATGACGATGGTAAAGCATTGCTGGATAACTATATCACCCGCGAAGAGCTTTGGGCTTGTACCACCTGTAATGCCTGTGCTGAGGCATGCCCGGTAAACATTAACCCATTGGAGATCATTACCGAGATGCGCCGCTATGTGGTGATGGAAGAATCGCAGGCACCCGCCAGTCTGAACAACATGTTTGGCAATGTGGAAAATAACGGCGCCCCCTGGAAATACAGCCAGGCCGACAGGTTTAATTGGGCCGATAAAATCTAAGATTATGTTACAAGATCAAGCAACCAACGAATCAAAATACCAGCTCTTTGTAAATAAGGTGGCGGCAACCAAATTGGTGTGGACGCTGAAAAGTAAAGATGGCTGGGCTAACTCTCATGCAAATGATAGTGAAGAGGTTATTGTGATTCCGTTTTGGTCAGACAGAGCCCTTGCTAAAGTTTGCGCCCGGGATGACTGGCGTGGCTATTCGCCTGTTGAAATTCCACTGGCAGAATTTTTAGAAAGCTGGTGTATAGAAATGGCTGAAAATGAAGCCTTAGCCGGTATTAATTGGGATGCCAACATGGTTGGAAAGGAAATTGACGCTTTAAACGTAGCGCTTGATATTTTGAAGCAATTAGATGCTATTGATTCGGCAATTGGATTTAAAAACTATAGCAGTATAAACGAATTTATAACCGAGATCAGTGAGTAAAGGGATCAATGGTCATATAAAGGATAAATAATGAGTGAACTGAAAATACCTACTATGGCCGATATGGCCGCCAATGGACAAGAGCCGGAGATATTATTTTGGGTAGGCTGCGCCGGTAGCTTTGATGAGCGGGCACAGAAAATCACACGGGACATTTGTAAAATATTACAGCATGTAGGTATAGGCTATGCTGTGCTGGGTACAGAGGAGAGTTGTACCGGCGACCCGGCCAAGCGTGCAGGCAACGAGTTTTTATTCCAAATGCTGGCCATGACCAATATAGAGGTGCTTAACGCCTATAATGTTAAAAAAATAGTGACGAGCTGCCCGCATTGTTTTAATACCATTAAAAATGAGTATCCGAGTTTGGGTGGCAACTATGAGGTTATTCACCATTCGCAGTTGATACAACAGCTGATTGATGATGGTAAACTGAAAGCCGAAGGCGGCGAAAGCTTTAAAGGTAGAAAGATCACTTTTCATGACCCTTGCTACTTAGGTCGTGGTAATAATGTATATGAGGCGCCACGGGCTGCCCTTGAGGTGTTGGATGCCGAATTGGTTGAACTGAAACGCTGCAAATCAAACGGCTTATGTTGCGGTGCCGGTGGTGCGCAAATGTTTAAAGAACCCGAACCAGGCAAAAAAGATATCAACGATGAGCGTATGGTTGATATTTTGGAGGCCAAAGCACAGGTAGTAGCCGCGGCTTGCCCGTTTTGCATGACCATGCTTACCGATGGTGTAAAACACCAGGATAAAGAGCAGGAGATACAAGTGCTGGATATAGCCGAGATAACCGTTAGGGTTAATAACCTATAATCCCTTTGCTTTAAAATAACTGAGCGCACTCTTCAGGCTATCCAACCGGGCGGCGCTCATGTTTCTTACCGGCAGTTCAAGTGTGGTCGACATAGAGTCGATATCACCTTTGGGATCTTCATAAGTTTGCACAATAATGTCATCGGCAGCGGTGCTTAATTGAAGTGTACCCGCTTGCTCATTGCCCTGGTAATCTACGCTGTTTAAGCGATGCAAATTGAAGGAAAAATATTCCTGTTTACCATGTTGATAAGTTTTTCGGAGGCGCAAAAAATAATCATTAGTGAGGGCCAATTCCCACTTTTTTAATTTGGTATCGGGTAGGGGATTATAGCTTTCTGTTAGGCATTTATTGCTCCAACCCAGCCATTCTATATCGTCGGTTCCTGCTTTAAAGCTATAATTAAGCCCGATTATGAGCAAAACAGGAGCAACCAACCAAATTTTTTTTGTTTGTGACAGAAGTGTTTTTTTCATGACAACAAAATGTAACCCGAAGTTAATAAATTGATATTTTTGTAAATGGAATTTTCTCAACACTCAAGGGTTTGGGTATATCAGGCCGATAAAAAACTGACCGATCAGGAAGCCCTGCAAATACAGCAGGAACTGGATGATTTTACCATCAGCTGGACAGCCCATAACAACCAGTTAAAGGCTAAAGCCGAGGTGCGCTACAATCGTTTTTTTATTTTGATAGTTGATGAAAGTCAGGCTGGTGCCAGCGGGTGCTCTATTGATAAATCAGTGCATTTTATGAAGCAGCTGGAGCAAAAATTCAGCATTAATCTGTTCGACAGGTTTAACTTGGCTTACCGCGAAGGAGAGGAGATCAAATCATTACCTCGCCACGCCTTTGAGGATATGTTAAAACAAGGGAAGATCAACACCGAAACCATTGTTTACAACAATATGGTACAAAACGTAACCGAGTTGGAAAGCAAATGGGAGGTGCCTTTTAAAAATAGCTGGCACATACAGTTATTCCGGGATCTGGTCAGTTAATAAGCCCTTGTAAAAATCGTAGTGTTTGTATAAATTTATTTATGGAACAATACGATAGCCGGGTAGATGCATATATTGCCAAATCTGCCGAGTTTGCTCAACCCATATTAGAATACATCCGGGAAGTTGTACATGAAGCTTCACCGTTGATTGGTGAAACCATGAAGTGGGGTATGCCTTTTTTTGAGTACAAAGGCCCGGTATGCCATATGGCTTCCTTTAAACAACACGGTGCATTTGGCTTTTGGAGGTCATCTCTTATTAAAGATAACTACGGCATATTGAATCCGAGCGAAGAAGCCGCTATGGGCAGCTTTGGCCGGCTAACCAGCATTGATAACCTGCCGGCTAAACAAATAATTATTGATTATATACTGCAAGGCATAGCCCTGAACGAATTAGGCGTTAAAGCCCATCCTAAGCCTAAAAAGACTGCAACAGAAAAGGCAGAGTTGATTATCCCTGATTATTTTACTGAATTGTTAGCCAAGCATGGCCGTGCAAAAGAAGTTTTTGACGGATTTAGCTATTCCAATAAAAAAGAATATGTAGAGTGGTTTACCGAAGCCAAAACCGATGCTACCCGTCAGAAACGACTGGAAACATCTATTGAATGGCTCACCGAAGGCAAAACAAGAATGTGGAAGTATAAGAAGTAGAGGCCCCTCAACCCCCTAAAGGAGAAGCCTTAAGCATATAATTTTATTCCCCCTTTAGGGGTTAGGGGGCTTAAAAATCCAGCGGCCCCAGTCTGCGCATGTTTTTCATAATCAGGTATTGCCTGTGCTTCAAGTAACGGGTTGGCTTAGTGGCCGACCATTTCAACGGACTTGGGAATATCACCGCGATAGCAGCAGCTTCATGTTTGGTTAAATTAGCTGCCGGTTTATGAAAGTAGGCTTGCGAGGCAGCCTCGATACCATATATACCATCGCCCATTTCTATTTCATTGAGGTAAACCTCCATGATGCGTTTTTTGCTCCAGAAAACCTCTATCAATACGGTAAAGTAAGCTTCAATACCTTTTCTTAATAAAGATCGTCCTTCCCAAAGGAAAACGTTTTTGGCCACCTGCTGCGATATGGTACTGCCGCCTATTAGTTTTTTGCTGTGCGCGTTTCTTTCAATGGCTTTTTCAATGGCTCTGAAATCAAAACCGTGATGCTCCAAAAAAGACTGGTCTTCGGCGGCCACAGCGGCACGCTTCATATTATCTGATATATCATCAAAGTCTTTCCATTGTTTATCTACTTTCCACTCTTTACCTGCGGCTTTGCGCTGAAAGCCACGCTCAATCATGAGCCAGGTAAAAGGAGGGTTCACAAAACGATAGAACAGTACCCCTAAAAGGCTTATGCCTACAAAAATTAAAAACACCAGCTTAAATACCCTGAATACGAGTTTAAAAATACCGCCAAATTTTGATTTGGAATTACCAGATTTGGAACGTTGACCGGGCTTTTTATTTGATGAAGCAGTTCGTTTCACGAAAACTAATTTGAGCTATAAAAAAGAGGGTGCTTTGCTCTGCAAAACACCCTCTAAAATTTTAAATAACATTGATGACCCTAAAATGGATCAGTATAATTACTCAGCTACAACTGAGAAAGGAACCTGTACTTTTACTTCTTTGTGCAGGTTTACGTTTGCGATGTAATCACCAACAAACTTAGGCTCCTGATCAAAAGTAATACGACGACGGTCAACCTCAAAGCCTTCTTTTTTCAATGCATCAGCAATTTGAATAGTGTTGATAGCACCGAAAATTTTACCGCTTTCACCGGCTTTAGCGCCAATGTTCAATTTAACGCCTTCTAAACGGGCAGCTATCGCGTCGGCATCCTTACGGATTTTTTCTTGTTTAAACTGAGCTTGTTTCAAGTTTTCAGCTAAAACTTTACGTGCGCTTGGAGTAGCTAATATGGCGTAACCTTTAGGTAAAAGGTAGTTACGGCCATAACCTGGTTTAACGTTTACTACATCGTCTTTATCACCCAGGTTTTTTACATCTTGTTTTAAAATAACTTCCATTTCTTAAATCTCCTATTATTTTAATGAATCTGTAACGTAAGGTAATAAACCAATATGGCGTGCACGTTTAACAGCTTGAGCCACTTTACGCTGAAACTTTAATGAAGTACCAGTTAAACGACGTGGTAATACTTTACCTTGATCGTTAATGAACTTTAATAAAAAGTTTGCGTCTTTGTAATCAATATACTTAATACCATTCTTTTTAAAACGGCAGTATTTTTTACGGTTATCCTCCACTTTTGGAGCGGTAACGTATTTAATTTGTTCGTTAGCCATTAGTTTGTTTCCTCCGCTTTAGCTGCTGGTTTTTTGTTAAAAGCACCGCTGCGTTTTTTGTCATTGTAAGCAATGGCATGTTTGTCCAAAGCAATGGTCAGGAAACGCAAAACACGCTCATCGCGCCTTAACTCAACCTCCAATTTGTTAATTAATTCACCTGGAGCCTTAAATTCAGTTAAGTGATAGTACCCTGTAGTTTTCTTTTGAATAGGGTACGCTAATTTTCTCAAACCCCAATTATCCTCCTGGACAATTTCGGCTCCGCCATCTGTTAAAATTTTGCTGAATTTGGCGTTAGCCTCTTTAGCAACTTCTTCAGATAACAACGGGGTTAGAACGATCACGATTTCGTACTGTTGCATTATTATTTGATTTTTAATTATTTACCCGCACTAAACGGGCTGCAAATGTAGATAGATTATCTGTATTTATCAAATGTTTTTAGCGCTAAAAGCAAAATAGTTTTGTGTGTAAATTGTAGTTTTCGAATATATTTTAATGAATTATTAAGCAGGAACAAACTCTGTGCGTAAATTGCGGCCGAGATTATTAAAACTATGAAATTTACGCATTACGAGGGCGCAAATTTAAACCAGCATGCAACAAGCCCTCTGAATATTACATTGCCAGGTGGTAACGGGCATATTGAAGGTGATTGGGATGATGAAGATGATGAAGACTTTGACGACAGGCTTGATTCGGAAAACGATATAGCCGGTAATGACGTGGAAGATGATGATCATTTACCCGATGATGACCTGCAATAACATCAAGGCTCTCTAATTTTACACATTCGTTTTATTGGTACTTTAACTTAAAGCAATTTCTTGTTACCTTCGTAGCTGTGGATAATTTTATTGTTTCGGCCCGTAAATATCGCCCGGCTACTTTTGAAACCGTTGTTGGTCAGCAACATATCACCAATACGCTCAAAAATGCTATTAAAAACAATCAGTTAGCGCAGGCATTTTTGTTCTGCGGCCCGCGTGGTGTGGGTAAAACTACCTGCGCGCGTATTTTGGCCAAAACAATAAACTGTACCAATTTACAACCTAATGGCGAAGCCTGCGGGGAATGTGCTTCATGTAAGGCTTTTGAAAACGGCAACTCATTTAATGTTCACGAGCTTGATGCGGCATCAAACAACTCGGTTGATGATATTCGTAGCCTGATTGAGCAGGTACGCATACCGCCACAAGCGGCCCGTTACAAGGTTTATATTATTGATGAGGTGCACATGCTATCGCAGGCAGCTTTTAACGCGTTTCTGAAAACGCTGGAAGAGCCTCCTCATTACGCCATATTTA
>NZ_JBCECK010000032.1:0-44428 GCF_039207105.1 Mucilaginibacter sp. | reverse complement strand
GTGAGGTGAGCCTTTTGCGGGATGCAGAATACGAGGAACTGGTTTACGGACGAAACGAGACGGGGCGAGCTTATGATACGGGAGCCACGCTGAGCAGGCTGTTTGAGGAACAGGCAGCCCGGACACCGGATGCGGTAGCGGTGGTTTACGAAGGAAAGCGGCTGAGCTACCGGGAGCTGAATGAGAAGAGCAACCAGTTATCGCGATATATCCGTGCGGAATATGCAAGCCGTGTAGGATTGGAGTTTTCGGCAGGGACGCTGGTGGGATTGTATGTAGACCGTGGATTGGAGCTGGTGATCGGGATCCTTGGGGTGTTGAAGGCGGGCGGGGCGTATGTACCGCTGGATATCGGATCTCCGCAGGACAGGCTGGATTATTACCTGGAAGACACGGGCGTGGAATTGTTGCTGACGCAGCGGAAGCTGGTGGAACAAGGTCAGGTACGGCTGCCGGAAGATAAGGTGGTTCTGATAGATCAGGACGCGGAGTTGTATGTTACCGAACAGAAGAGTAACCCGGGAAGTTTGAGTAGCCCGGGCGACCTGGCCTACGTCATTTACACTTCGGGCACAACCGGCAAACCTAAAGGTGTAATGATTGAACATCATAGTGTGGTAAATCTATTGATCAGCTTAACGGAGCAATATGGTATCACGGCTGATGACAGGTTTCTGCTCCTATCAAATTATGTTTTTGATGCGTTTGTTGAGCAAATGGGATTAGCCCTTGTTTCCGGCGGCGTGCTGTTTATAGTGAGTCAGCATGCTTTGACAGATAGTCATAATTTGGAAAATTATATTAAAGATAACGGCATTACCCATATTCATTCAACCCCATCTTATCTGAATACAATTGATCCGCACAAACTCTCATCGGTAAAAAGAGTAGTATTTGGAGGAGAGTATTTATCAAAAGCAACATTTGATAAATATAACCTTGGAGGCTTTACAATTATCAATGAATATGGCCCTACGGAAACTACCATAACCGCATTGTTTTCATTTAATACCAACCATTTAAACGGCCCCAAAATCAATGGTACGAAAGCTTATATATTAAACCAGGCTATGGTTCCGGTGCCGGTGGGTATTATTGGTGAGCTATATCTGGGAGGCGCGGGTGTAGCGCGGGGCTACCTTAACCGGGAAGAACTGACAGCAGAACGTTTTGTGCAGAATCCTTTTGCTACTCCGGAAGACAAAGCAAATGGTTATACACGTCTTTACAAAACCGGCGATATGGTGCGTTGGCTTGCTAATGGCTATATAGAATACCTCGGAAGAAATGATGACCAGGTTAAGATTCGCGGTTATAGAATAGAATTGGGGGAAATAGAAAATGCGATACTGGCGCTCAAGTTTATTAAACAATGCTGTGTATTGGTAAAATCAACAAAAACTCAAACGGATAATATCAAATATCTGGTTGCCTATTATGTACCAAACCAGGGTGAGCTTAATCATGATCAGGATGCAATTGCTGCAGCACTGGCGCTTTCATTGCCTGAGTATATGATACCGGCGGTATTTGTACCCCTTGAAGCTATCCCGTTAACGACGAATGGAAAAGTGGACCGGCACCGTTTGCCGGAACCGGTACTGACGGCACCAAACAATGAATATGTTTCACCTGCAACACCAACAGAGGAAATGCTGGCTGGCATATGGCAGGAGGTATTGGGACTGAAAAAAATAGGCATTACAGACAATTTCTTCAAAATAGGAGGGAATTCCATCCTGGCCATTCAGGTATCGTACCGGATGAGTGAGGCATTAAATGCCAAGGTCAAAGTTTCCGATGTTTTTAAGTATAAGTCGATTGCAGGCATTTTGACTATGCTTCAGGACAAAACTGACGCTTATGAGGATTTGGTAAAAGCTTACAGTCAGCACTATGATTCGGTTTTGCCTGATCTTATTTTGATACATCCGGCAACAGCGGGCTCTGAAGTTTACCAGGGTATGGCAGAGCAGCTGGCAGGTATGTATAATTGCATAGGGATAGATAATTACAATCTGCTCAATACAAATCAAATAGGTAACCTAAATCAACTGGCCAGCCATTATTTGTCAAGCTATGAAAAGGGCTTTTCGTTTAAAGAAACGATCTATTTATTAGGATGGTCTTTAGGCGGGCAAATCGCGCTGGAAATGGCAGCCATACTGGAAATCCGGGGTTATACCCATATTAAGGTTATTCTGTTAGATACTTATCTGAGTTATTTTAACGATGCCGGCGAAAATGATAATTACAATAAGGAAGATCCGGATCATTTATTGCACATGCTTAAAGAGAATAATTATAGTGATGAGCACATTGCCAATGTGATTGCCGCTTTCCAGAGCGATCAGCAATTGGCTTCCTCCCCGATAAGTTGTAACCTGAGCCATACACAAGTAACTTTATTCAAGGCTACTCAAAAGGTAATGCAAAGTGGAGAATCCGGAAATGCTGATTTGACTTTAGGGGCTTTGGGATATACAGAGGCTAATAATGTAGATCTGGCGGCAGAGAATGTGGAGGTGATAGCACTTGATTGCAACCATCTTAATATCCTTTCGACAAAAAACGAGGTGATAAATAGCTACCTGTTATCCGGAAAACTTAACAGAAGGGCTGCTTTATCGACTCTGCAAAGTATAGAATCAGATAGTCTGGAAATAAAGTAATAAACTTAACTTAGATATGCCTGTTGTAGTATGTAAATTTATAGGGCCTGTTATACCAGAGTCGCCATCTTTACTTCCACCACTTACCCGGCAAGCCGTACATGTATGGTCTTTGTGGTTACCGTTAGTTGATAATGAAAAAATAATATCCGTGTTAACTCCGGCAGAAATAGCAAGAGCCGTATCGTATCATCAGGAAGCGGATAGATCACGTTTTATGAAATCAAGGGCATTAGTGAAATTACTAATTGCCGACTATCTTGATCTGGATGTTGCAGATGTGGTCATAACTACAGGAACAACTCAAAAGCCTGACATTGAATCCTGTAGTAAGACTTTGCAATATAATATCTCTCATTCTGGCGATCTGACTTTGGCGGCTATCGCTTATTCAGCTGTAGGCGTAGACGTAGAAAAAGTGGATCCCGACTATCAATATGAAGATGTATTTAATATTTGCTTTAACCGGCGCGAAATAGATTTTATAGGTGATACAGGTTATGTAGGTTTCTATAAATTATGGACGATGAAGGAGGCGATCGTTAAATTTACTGGTAAAGGCATAGATGATAACATGCAGTATGTACCATCATTGGATGGTACATACACTGTTGCAGAAAGTATAACGGAACAGCATGTACAGGTGTACGGATTTGAGCCCCGGAAAAGTTACATTGGTAGTGTATCGTGTACAAACCTCATTAATGAGGTGATGTTTTTTGACGCTCGCAGTTTTCTGAGAGAGTATTACAGCGGGCATCCGGTATGGGACAAATCGTTTACAGCTATTTAGAGAGAGATTAATGAGAACTTTATTTGCATGTTTCTGCTTATTAAATTCCGATTCGAACTAAAATAATTAAAAAAATAGATGTTGATAATATTTATAAGATCATGCTATTATGCGGTCTGGGAACTTATAAAGATATACCTATTATAAAAAATAAACCAGTGAAAGCAATCATTTATTAAAAAATAAGTAAATATTAAGTATTTTTATACAAAAAACCATGACCCTTATCAACTATCACTTAAGAAAGCTCGTACTATGCTTAATTAGCCTGCTATTGGCAAGCTATGCCATAGCTCAAAAAAAAGATCAAGGAAATACATCGACTATCGATAAATATCCGGAGGCAAGAATACCGAACTCTGCGGTAATAGATATGTATTCAAAACTTACCGGCGATACTCTCCGAATATCAATCCTTTTTCCGCAGGGATATAACGCTGATAGTACTAAAAATTATCCGGTAATCTACTTAACAGATGCCAATTTTAGCTTCGCATCACTTACACAGATATTACAGGTATTGCAAATGGGACAGGACAGCCAGAACGGGCAAAATAGCAAAGGTGTACTGCCCGTTAAGCGTCGGGACTTGCTGCTGGGGGTATTGCAAAAAAGCAATGATGTTCAGCCATATATTCCGGATGCCTTTGTGGTTGGTATTGGCTATAAAAGTACCATGCAATGGGCGGTGCAACGGTATTGGGATTTAACTCCTGTTGAGGATCCATCCATCCCTACGAAAACCGGAGGAGCATCTTATTTTCTTCAGTTTATTAATGAGGAACTTAAACCCATGATTAAAAATCGCTTTCATGCCTCTGGCCCTGCAACTTATGTTGGCCTTTCCCTTGGAGGCTTATTTGGCCTTTATGCTCTTTTTAACCAACCTCAATCCTTCCAGAATTATATCATTGGCAGTCCCTCTTTGTATTATGGTAACCGTGTTATCTTTAAATACTTTGATGAATTTAAAGCAAAGCACAATGATTTAAACGCGAGGGTTTTTATGTCGGTAGGAAGTCTTGAACAGCCAAATACGACTGCTGATACCTTTCATATGATTGATAATTGGAAGATATTGTCCAATAAGCTGCTTGATCTGCATTTTACCAACCTACATCTTAACAGTATCATGTTTCCTAACGAAACTCATCTTTCCGTAGGCTCTATAGCCTATTCTACAGGCCTGCGTTTTATTTTCCAGCAAATCGACTAACCAAACCTGGTTTGACCAATGACCAATACTGAAGAACAATAACACATAGGCGGAACAAAAAATATCTATGGATAACCAGATTCTATTAAATTTTATCAAGCGGGAATCAAAAGATGAATCATACAAAACCATTTTGGCAATGACAGCCATATCTGGTTTAGCTAATGCTGCACTTTTAGCCGTTATCAACTACTCCACTTCAAAAATCGTAGAGCATTCTTATAATGTAAAGCTAATACTTGTATTTACAATCGTTTTCCTTATTTACGTTATCACCAAAAGCAGGGCTCAAAAGCTTACTGCTGTTTTTGCCGAGACCGTGGTATTTAACGTCAGGGAACGGATTGTGAAATATATGATCAATACCGAATTACAAGAATTTGAAGAACTTGGAAGGGCTGAGATCTATACCCGGCTGACTAAAGATACTAACGAGATCAGCGGCTCCGCCTCATTGATAGCTAATGGGGTTCAGGCAGCAATACTGGTGTTCTTCGCCATTATATATTTGGGCTTTATCAATTTAACCGCGTTGATCATTACTATTATAATGCTGTCAATAGCCATATCCAACTATTTTGTCAGCAGTAATAGAATACAGGGTGAAATTAGCGAAGCAACCGCATTGGAAACCGTTTACTTTGAAAAGCTGGATGAGGTGACCGGTGGATTTAAAGAGATAAAACTTCACCAGGAAAAAAAGAAAAATCTTTTCGACGGAAGGCTACAATCCGTTTCTCAGGAATTAAAGGACAAAAAGATTGTCACATCGGCAAAATTATCATTCTACTTTGTTTTCGCGCAGGCATTTTTTTATGCCCTATTGGGAGCAATGGTCTTTATAGTTCCGGTAATTGATGGTCATGTATTAAAAGATCTTGCCAAGATAACACCTACCATATTATTTATAATTATACCGTTGGGGGAGGCTGTTGGAACATTTGATATTGTAAACCGGGCGACAGTAGCCGTTTTTAATCTTAACCAGATTGAAGAACGTCTTAAAGAAAATGCCTTTGGCTCTGCGGAAAATAAAGAGGTTAATGGAATATTTGAAGGTTTTGAAACTATCCGGTTAAACCATTTACGCTTTGGTTATTATGATTCACAGGGTAAGGAGCAATTTGGCATTGGCCCAATTAACCTGGAAATAAAGAAAGGAAGTACCATTTTTATTGTAGGGGGGAACGGTAGCGGAAAATCTACACTTGTACGGTTAATGACCGGTTTGTACCAGCCTGATCAAGGGGAAATTTATGTTGATCAACAGATGGTTGGTGAGGTTAATGTTCAGGAATACAGGGAGTTATTTGGTGTTATTTTTGCGGATTTCTTCCTGTTTTCAGAATTATATGGTGTAAAGGATGTAAATGAGAAAAGCGTACTGCAAATGCTCAAGCAAATGCAGCTTTCTGAAAAAACAGGCTATAAAAATGGCTCATTTACTCAACTTAATTTATCAACCGGGCAGCGGAAAAGACTGGCCATGATTGCTGCGATGCTCGAAAATAAGAGTGTGCTTGTATTTGATGAATGGGCGGCTGATCAGGATCCGGAGTTTAGGAAATATTTTTATAATGAGCTCATGGCAGAGTTCAAGGCACAAGGTAAAACCGTTATCGCCATAACACATGATGACCAATACTTTGACAGGGCTGATATAATCTATAAAATGGAGTATGGCCAATTTAATGAATTTACAGTCTGACAATAAATTTTAGTATAGTGAGTCAAAGAAAAATTAATATAATCATCACACTGCTCGTAATATTACTAGTTGTAGTAATTTACTATAATCAGATAGTAATGATCAATGGGCCTGGAAAGGCCTCCATCGTATTTAAACCATTTTATGGTGGAATTGATAAAAAAACAACTTATGGAGAAGGGGTATATTTTATTTGTCCCTGGGATACCAGTTATCAATTCAGTGTAAGGGAGCAGGCCGTTAACGACACGCTTTCAGTGCTGGTAAAGGATGGAGTGAACGTAAGGGTAAGAGTAAATTATAGATATTATCCCATAAAAGACAGTCTTCCTGTTATTTTCAAAAGGTTTGGTGCGGATTATCTGAGCGTTTTTGTAAAGCCGGAAGTATTGTATGCGGTAAGGGAGCGGGTATCGGGTATGAAACCAGAGGAGATTTATTCATCCAGACTTGCGCAGCTGAAAATTGAAGCAAATGAGAATTCACTACGCAGGGTATCACAAGGGCATATAAGAATTTCAGATGTCCTTATCCTGGATATCAAGCTACCTCCTAAAGTTACCGAATCCATTGAAAATAAGCTGCGGGAAGAGCAACTCGCCAAAGAATACGACTTTAAGATCACTATTGCCCAAAAAGAAAAAACAATAAAAACAATAGAGGCACAGGCCATAAAAATATCCGAAGAGACCATCGGTAAAGGTTTATCTGACAGATATCTTCAATTTAAGCAAATTGAAGCTTTGGATAAATTGTCAAGATCGTCTAATGCCAAGACTGTTGTAGTGCCCAACGGCTCAAAAAATCCATTAGTGGTTTCGGGGCAATGATCAGGCATATAATTGGCACAGTTATAATTAATAATAAATAACAAAATAATTAATTCTAAAAAAAGAAAAAATGATCGTTATTTTATCATATCTCATTTTGGCCGCTATATGTGGTTTCCTGGGCAGTAAAACCCGGATTGGATTTTGGGGATGCTTTATCTTAAGCCTTATTATTACACCTTTGTTGATGATTATACTACTTATATTATTTAAAGAACCATTGAATAAACCCAAAGCTGAAGGGTAGAATTATGGGTAAGCCGGATTAGCTATATAAATCATACAGCTCTGTATAATATGGTCAAATACACGCAATTATTCTTGCTACCCTGAAGCGGCAAAGGTAAATTTGATTAAACTTTAAAAATCTTACTATGAGTACAGAAAAAAACAATGTCCTGGATGATGACAAAGAAGTTCTTGGTGAAAAGGTAGCAGACCTGAGAACTGACGGCGCCAGTGAAGAACAAATTAAGGCAGAAGCAGTAGTACAAAATTATATGCTTTGGACAGGTGCTGCAGGTATTATTCCGATGCCGCTGGCAGATATTGCCGCTATTAGCGCGATACAACTGACAATGCTGAAAAAAATTGGCGAGATATACGATTTTAGATTTAGTTCAAACTGGGGAAAATCGGTTATTTCAACCCTTACCGGAGCATACGCTTCAACTGCATTAGGGCACGGTATCGGCAAGGCGCTTTTACGCAGTATCCCTCTGGTAGGCGGTATTACATCTATTCTTGCTCTCCCTGGTTTCGCGGCAGCATCTACCTGGGCATTAGGTAAAATTTTTATTTTACACTTTGAGTCAGGAGGTACATTGCTTGATTTTGATCCCGTAAAATCAAAGGATTATTATACATCACTTGTAAAAACTAAAAGGGCTTCATTAGCAACAAAAACCAAATAGTTTTTAATAAAATAAGAGAAAGACGGGTGATTTATTCCCCGTCTTTTTTATTTAATCATTGTTTATAACGGTAGTAATCAGGCGTGAAAACCGGAAAGGATATTGGCTAATAAAAAGATGATGTCCTTCAAGTTCATAAAAAGAAGTATGCCCCAGGGTTTCTTCCTTCCAGCTTTGAATATGCTGCTGCAAAATTTCGTCACGGTTCCCATTGATAATGACAAGGGGTAGATGTAGCTTTTCCCGATAGTAGCTGTCGGTTGATTCATAGAGCTCCAGGTCGTTTCGTAAAATAGGTAATATATAATCCATCAGGTCCTTTTCTGCAGCTACCTCTTTGGATAAACTCCCAATATTTTGAAAATAATTAATTAAAGCTTCGTCGGATAGTTTTACAAGTGCTTTTTTAGATGTTAACGCTGGTGCCCCATGCCCCGAAAATATGGCTTTGTATGGGTATAATAGTTCTTTTTGGCTAACCGATGTGTGTAGCATGGCAAGCCCTACTACAGCACCAATGCTATGCCCATAGAGCACCACTTTGCCGGGAGACAAATCATTCACCAATGCGCGATACTGATCAATGAGGTTATCCACCAGGACTTGCATGTGATTAACCAGCGACAGATGTCCCAGGTCTCCTCTGCCGGGATACTCTAATGTTTCAAACAAAATATTGGGCGGAAGTAGTGGAGCTAAAAAACTGTAACAATAGCTGTTAGCTCCCGCATACGGTAATGCCAGTAGTAATGTTTTGTCCCGATTTGGTCTATACATTTAAATAACAGTAGCTATCTCGAATTTTATCGTCAGCATCAATCGTAAACAGGCGCTCATAAAGTCATTATACTTACCAAATAATCCTGAATCTATTTGTACACTTTTCTCTTCGCTTAGCTGAAGAATAAGGCCCTGTATGGTATTCTCCCTAAGCTTTATCAGAATTTCGAAAAACATTGGATTTATAATGCCGGTTTCCTGAATAATCTCTATACGGGTTTTGCTGAGATATTTAATGATGATATCAGTAAACGATATCGATACGAAATTATTAAATTCGAGTTGCCCGAAATCGATACCTGACCGTTCTTCTTTTATCAATTGCTCATTATAGATATAAACACCGCCTTCTTTATTACAAAGCAATGCGATGTGGTTTTTATTATGCAATATCTCGGCAAGCAACAGTACTAATCGATCAAGAGTAACACTATTTAAAGAGATTCGGGCTTCACGCCGTTTAACTTCAAAAAGCGTTTGTTCATCGATTTTTTCATTCAGATAATCTTTAAGCTTTTTTATTTTGATAAGTGGGAATCCCAATTGCCGTAGTTCATAAACAATATTGAGCCAAACAAAGTCTACAAAGGAGAATTTATGCCAATTGCGGCTATTTGAACGCTCTCTGAGCATGAGTCCGCTCGTTTCCCAACTGTTAATGGTTCGGTAAGAAATACACAGATCATTTACGGTAAGTACAGGATTAAATATTTTATCGCAAATGCCAAAAACCTTGAAGATGTTCTCCACATTGTTTTTTAGGAATGATGCTCCAAACATGTTGGTAATTCAGGGTTTAATTTTGATCATGAATGTTATTAATGCAAATGCTTCAGGTAGTTGGTGTAAGCCAATTACCCGAAGCATTTCCTTTGACAAAACAGAATTTATTTAACGTGAATTACTTTACCCGAACCGGTTATTTTGGAGGTTACGGTAGGGGTGCCGCTGTAATATACATCGCCGGAACCCGAAATTTTAATATTGAGAGTATTGGTAACATTTACCTTAATATCACCTGATGCTGATATTTTTAAGGTGGCATCTTGTGAACTCAGATTAGACAGAAGCATATCACCTGAGCCGCTTACGGTTAGGTCATCTGATGATACAGAACCACCATTTATAGCGATATCACCACTGCTATTTATTTTTGCTTCTAAAGTCTGACCTGTATAACTGGCCAGTGATATATCCCCGGAGCCACTTTGCATCAAATTAAGATCGTTAGATTCAATAGCCTGGCTTGAACTAAAATTACCTGAGCTGAATACTGAAATCCCGTTTATCTCGGGTGCAGAAATTGCTATGCTTACTGGCAAATGAGGCGGGGCTGGGCGAGAATAACTGATGACCAATTGGGAATCAGTTACCTGTACAATAATGATGTCAAGTATAAACTGTTGTGCTGATACAACAATACTAAAGGGGCTTTCTTGTTTAAAGTCAATGTCGCCATCAATTTTATTAGCAATTGATGTAAAGCCAGACTCCGGATAACTTTTTGAAATAATAGGCTCCGTAGAAGGAGCGATTTGTGATGTTGTCATATGATAGTGGTTTAAGGTTATTATTATATAAAGGTAAGCTTGTTTATGATAAATATCAATAGTAAATAATATTTAATGGATAGATTTTTAATCGAGTCCATTTGCAACGCATAGGATGATGGTCTGGAAGTGCTGATAGACTACGTTAATATCATTTCGTTAAACAAAAAAAACATTATTGTGTGCGAAAACCGGAAGAGGATATATTTAGTGTAACGCAATATCGATCTGTTCACATTGGGAACAGATCGATATGGTCCAATAATATGATTTCCTTTATTAATTATCTATTTCAGATAGTTAATTTTAGCTTAACATAACGCTGAAAGTTGGTAGGCTAAAGCAATTGAATCAATATCGCCCAGCATCTTAAAATAAGCATCCCATTCTGGTCGCTATTTCCAAGTTGAATGTTTGTGTTGGGTATTACGCAAATAATCAGGCTTCAGTAGGTTGTTAACATTTGTCGGTATTTTGATGGCGCGGCCATTGGTCAAAATTCTCCGGGCACTACTTTTAGGGCCTACAAGAGCTTATTGAAAAAGGCATAATAGAAAGCAAAACAGGAACTCTGATTTGATTATTAATATCTATAATAATGGTGGTTTTTATCAGCCAAGTTACTGAACCAAAAATTTCGTATCCGTAGTTCCCGATGAAGAATGAGTGTTTATGATATAAATTCCTTTACCTAAAGTATTATTTAATGCTATTGAAACTACTGCGGAACCATTGCTATCGGTCATGATTTTTTGCGTTTGCTGTAGTCTGCCCATCATGCTGGTAACCGTCAGTGTTACGTTATCATTTTTGCTAAAACCATCTATTTTAACCGAAAAATTGCTTCCTAAATTCGGATTCGGGTATACAGTTATTTTTTTCGGCGTATTTGCCCCTTGTTGGTCAAGGAGGCGATTTTGCTGCGTTACTGCTAACGTTGGCTGCCCGGTATTCGTCTGGAATATTTCGATACCACAGATACCAACCCGGTTAGCCGTCGGGTCGAATTTAATATCCAATGATCCATCGGTAACTGTAGTTTTAAAGTCCTTAACTATGGCACTTCTGTATCCCACTTCGCCAAAGATGTCAAAATTGGTTAAGACCGGCTGGTTTTCCATGTTGATGCTAAACACGCGCTGTCCGGCAGATGTCCAATAGTTTTCAGTAAAGTGCATCCGTACCATATAATCGCCATTCGGCATGGGAATCGCATATCGTGTCTCGGCCAGGTCTGCTGCTGCCGATAAATAAGTTTGGTATAATGAATCAATATCTGTTGCTAAAATAGGTGAAGGAACTGTCTGCTGATCTAATTTAATAGAACCCTGCCGGTACGGTTTATCAGCCTCGTAAACTTTGCCCGCTATGGTCATAGCAACATCAGCGCCGCCCTTTATCCTTTTTACTAATCCAACAGTTGATAATGCATTATTTCCTATGCCATACAATGGAATGCGGAGTGGAGAAGCGGCACTATTATAATTAACTAATAACACCGCGTTTTTAATGCCCACAGTGCTTGGTACAAACTTAACATTTAACGGGGTGCTGGCTTGTATGGCCAGGTTATTCGTTTTTAGTGTACCCATAGCAAACTCAGCAGCGTCAGGTCCTGATATTTGTACGCTTTTGATGGTAATCGGCGAATCAGTTGTCGAATCAGGATAGGTTATTCCCATGTTCTTTAACGTTATCGGAACGGTAGTAGTAGTCCCAGTCATGGCAGCGCCAAAGTTTATGTCGGAGGTTGGCAATGCCGCCAGGTCTGAATAATGAAGCGAACCAGATTCTGGTTTTATATTTTCTACATAGTATATGTTATCCTGATAATCATAATTGGTAAATGGTGTACCCAGATAATCGCAATCCAGGAAGTATGCGTTTGGTATAATATTCCCGTTAGCATCCATCGCTTTCAGGAAGCGTATACCTATCAGCCCCTGAAAGTTTTTTGTCCGGTCTGATGACGATGATCCGATCTGTATTCCGAATGAACCTGTTGGTGTAAAAGAACCTTGCGCAAGTGCAGTTGTTGATCCCTGCAGCCGCGGCAAGACAGATTGTCCATCCAAAGGATTATGCGTGAACAAGGTAGTTAGTTTGGTAGATCCCTTCACGAAATATTTAAATGATTCCGTGGCAGCGCAGCAGCCATGATAGGCAACCATTTGCCTAACTGTTACCGGCTTACTCGGATCGGCAATAACAAAATAAGACTGGATTACCTCACTCGAACTCGGTACCCTTGTAGTTCCGCGATTACCATTATCATCATGCCCATATCCCACTACACTTGTAAAACCAAAAGCAGTAATTACCTGCTGGGCATAAGGTTCGTTCGTACTTTCACCCGCTATTTGCCATAGCCCCACAAGCTTTATTTTCTTTACAGGCGCTATACTATCAGAACTTAATACAGTTAGTGTATCATTCAGGATAGCCAATCTTGATCCGGCATCTTTGGCTTTAAATTGAATGGTGATGTCTACAAAATTTTCCGGAAATATTCTTACAGGCAAAGTCGCCGTGGTATCCGTTCCTATTGATACGATCTTCCACGATGCTGTGTTTGATAAGGTTAACCCTGATATTTTCAATTTCCCTATCCCCTTGTTATTTATCCGGAGTTTTACCCTATCATGGTTGGCGTTATAAGGTGTAGTATCCGGGTCTGTACGACGCCAGGGTTGCTGTATCAACGAAAATAAAAGCCTGTCATTTGCCGGAAACCCGTCCATGTTTTGAACATACATGTATGAGCCTTTCAAATTTTCGGGCGCAACTACAAAGGCTGTGGGGTTTATAGTGGTTTGATTGTTATTAGCGTCAACAGCTTTTACAACCATACTATAATTTCCGGGTGTTGTAATGGTGAAAGGCGTTGTATAATTTACAAATGCCGCGTTGTTTAAGGAGTACTGCAATGTGGTAAGACCCGTTCCGGCATCATTAGCGTTGAGAAAAACCTGTGCCTGTGTGTCGTATGCTCCTGTAGAGGTAAGTACGCCTGCTAATCGCATACCTGCTGTTGGCGATGTGGTATCCTTAACCGAGTCGGCCGCTGCAATAGTTATGTAGTTTAATTTAGTATTTGTACCACCTGTTGGATCGATAGTTAACTTACCGTCGGTAACCTGTACTACGGCCACACCAGTCAGATGTTTCTTCGCGCTTGATGGCACAAAGTCCGACACTACAGGGAAGCCTTCCGCATTTAGCTGGTGATCGCTGTCGTAGTAGTTGTCATCGCCAGTGCCGATAGTTACCCTGTATTTGCCGTTTGGCAACGCATACTCCCAATTGCCTGGTGATTGTCCTTTGGTAGTTGCTTGTAACGAAGCAACGCCAAGCAGCTTTTTGTCGGTACTTAAAGTCCGTATGGCCATGTTAAGGGTCATGTCCTTAGGTGCCTTGGTAGTAGGGTCAATCCATCCATAACCCTTAGTGACATCATAAGCCAGCCCGTTATCAGCTGTAAAACCGGTTGGAACGGCTGCTGTAGAAGGGATAAAAGCGATATTGACTGTTTTAAACCCGGCCGGTGCTATAGTAAAATTGGTAGCGCTGGTTATTAGTTGGTTATTATTGGCATCCACAGCTTTAACGGTAACGCTATAATTACCGGGTGTGGTTATATTAAATGGAGCAAGGTAATTGGTATAGGTGCCGTTATTGATAGCATACTGTAATGAAGTAAGACCAGATCCGGCATCATTTGCACTCAGTATTACCTGGGCTTGACCATCATATGCACCAGAAATTTTTTGCGTTCCCGCTAATCTTACACTGGCGGTAGGCGCTACCGCGTCAGCTATTGGATCGGCAGCTGCAATGGTTATGTAGTTTAATTTAGTATTGGTACCACCTGTCGGATCGATGGTCAATTTGCCATCAGTTACCTGCACAACGGCCACGCCGGTCAGGTGTTTCTTTGAGCTCGATGGTACATAATCTGACACTACCGGAAAGCCTTCTGCATTAAGCTGGTGATCGCTGTCGTAATAGTTATCATCACCTGAGCCTACAGTTACCCGGTAGGTTCCATTAGGTAGTGCATATTCCCAGTTACCCGGCGATTGGCCTTTGGTAGTCGCTTGTAACGAAGCTACACCAAGCAATTTTTTGTCGGCACTTAAAGTTCTTACAGCCATGTTAAGCGTCATATCCTTAGGCGCTTTGGTAGTTGGATCTATCCAGCCATAACCTTTAGTGGTATCATAAGCCTTACCATTATCGGCTGTAAAGCCAGTTGGAACGGCTGCTGTAGAAGGGATAAAGGCAATATTGACTGTTTTAAACCCAGCCGGCACTATGGTAAAACTGGTGGGGCTGGTTACCAACTGGTTATTATTGGCATCAACAGCTTTTACGGTTACACTATAATCGCCTGGTGTGGTGATATTAAACGGAACCAGGTAGTTGGTGTAAGCGCCATTGTTTATAGAATACTGTAATGAGGTAAGCCCCGATCCGGCATCATTGGCGCTAACTATTAACTGGGCCTGGCCATCATATGCGCCTGAAGCTTTAATCGTTCCAACTAACCGTAAACTGGCAGTTGGTGCTACAGCGTCAGCTATCGGATCTGCGGCGGCGATAGTAATGTAGTTTAATTTAGTATTTGTACCACCAGTTGGATCAATAGTTAATTTACCATCGGTTACCTGTACAACAGCTACGCCGGTCAGGTGCTTTTTTGAGCTTGATGGTACATAATCTGACACTACCGGAAAGCCTTCTGCATTAAGCTGGTGATCGCTGTCGTAATAGTTATCATCACCCGAGCCTACAGTTACCCGGTAAGTTCCATTAGGCAAAGCATATTCCCAGTTACCCGGCGATTGGCCCTTGGTAGTGGCTTGTAATGAGGCTACGCCAAGCAGTTTTTTGTCGGCACTTAAAGTTCTTACAGCCATGTTGAGCGTCATATCTTTAGGTGCTTTGGTTGTTGGATCTATCCAGCCGTAACCTTTAGTGGCATCGTAAGCCTTACCATTATCGGCTGTAAAGCCAGTTGGAACAGCTGCTGTAGAAGGTATAAAAGCAATATTGACTGTTTTAAACCCGGCTGGTGCTATTGTAAAACTGGTAGTGCTGGTTTCTATAGAATTATTATTGGCATCGGTAGCTTTTGCTTTTATATTGTAATTACCGGGTGTATTGATGACAAACGGAGGCTGGTAATTGGTATACGCCCCATCGTTTATAGAATACTGTAATGAGGTAAGCCCCGATGCAGCATCAAAACTGCTAAGTATTATCTGTGCCTGGCCGTCATATGCACCAGACAGTTTAACAGTTCCCGCTAATCTTAAGCCCACAGTAGGTGCTACCGCATCGGCTATGGGATCGGCAGCGGTGATAGTAATAAAGTCTATTTTGCTATTAGTACCACCGGTAGCGTCAATAGTAAGTTTGCCATCTGTTACCTGTATCACGGCTACGCCAATGAGATGTTTTTTACTACTCAATGAGATGAAATCTGATATCACCGGCATACCTTCAGCATTTATCTGGTGGTCGCTATCTATATAATTATCATCGCCAACACCAACTGTTACCCGGTAGGTGCCATTTGGTAGTGCATATTCCCAATTTCCGGGAGTCATGCCCTTGGTGGTGGCCTGCATTTGTGCTAAACCTCGAAGGCGTTGATCGGCACTCAGTGTTCTGATAGCCATATTGAGGGTCATATCCTTTGGCGCCTTTGTGGTTGGATCTATCCACCCAAAGCCTCTGGAGGAATTATAAGCCAAACCGTTATCGGGGGTATAGCCAGCCGGTGCTGTAGCGGTTGAAGGTAAAAAAGCTATAGATACAGGAGTAAAGGGATCAGTTTTTTCTGCTTTGTTAAGTCCGGCCAGTGCAACGCCAGGACAGGTTAGCATAAGTAATGCAAATACTATTTGCAATTTAATTAACCGCTTAAAAATCAGGGACATTTTGTTATTGCTATGTGATAAAGTTCATTAAAACTAACAAAATGAATTGGCTCTGAATTATAGCATAAAAAACTGTACCGAAATTGTATAACAGTGTGAATAATAGTTCACTAAAAATAAATTCTATAGCTTAAAGGTTAATATGCAGAGGCTTGCAGACCTGCATTATTAAGGTTCTGTGATGGGGTATAAGGATCATCCCACAAGCATTAGATCATTAATGAATCAGATCATTTTACTGTCAATAGCGTAATGAAGCGCTTCCGCCATATTACTAACCTGTAACCTTTCAAATATTCGTCTTCGATAGTATTTAACTGTATCAGGAACAACAAAAAGCATTTCCGCAATTTCATTTATAGAAAATCCACGGGCGTGCAAATGCAATATTTCTAACTCTCTTTTACTAAGTTGAGGTTTTAGTGATTTGCGCCAAAAACCATTTGTTATATCCAGTTCCCACCTGTCCGGGCTACCTTGTTTATAGATATAAACATTACCGGCCTTTTTTTGATGTGATATGGATACGATACACATGGCCTTCCATACTTTTTTATCTGCGTTAAGAAATAGCGGTGTAAGTTTGTGATTAATAAGTAGTTGTTTGCCGTCTTTACGGGTCAGGTGGAAATCGTAGGTGATGCCATACAGCATCCGGTCGCCCGGCGGCAGTTTGTCGTAAAAATCAAATCCGGCGTTATTGATAATGGTCAGCAATTGCAGATCAATTTCAGGAACATTTTTGAAATAGAACTCGTAACCCATCGTCAATACTTCTTCAGCTGAATACCCGCATAAAAACAGGGGATTTTCTGAAACGTATTCAAACCCCATTTTTTCATAATCGATAACATAAACGCTTTCGTAAGTCAACCGCGAAAAGGATCTGATCACTTCCAGATAATTATCTAATTGTGCATGTTCAGTAGCCGAAGTTGGTTTGATCTTGCTCCTGGTGAGCAGGCTCGAAAAATCTTTAGTATCCATAATGTGGTTAAGCACTAAAATACAAATCTACACGCAAGTGTAGGAGCGATAATTCATTTAATCCGGAGTTTCGTAAAGGTATAGGCTTAGATTGATCAATTAAAGTAGACGAAACATCCTTTGAATAATAATAAAACAACAAAAGATATGGAAAGAAACAAGGCGATAATATTCACTTTTAGTGTTATTGCAATAATTTTAGGTGTAACATTGTTCAAGCAATTTGACTTTGAAAATTTAAAGTTTGAGAAAACAGGATTAGCAATTGTTTATATAATAGTTTTCATCTTCGCGATTTTTATCCTGGTAAAGAACTTAATAAACAAAAAGCAACAACCAACATCCCGGAATTAACCATTGAACGACATCTAAAAAAGCAGCCGGAGCTACCGGCTGCTTTTTTAGGTTACCACCTTGATTAAATCTTACATAAGATAATAAGATTCTGGTTGTGCCGGCGTAGGTGGCACAACAGTTCCATTCGTCATTTCCCGTAAGTTGCTTTCAATGGTCCTGCTCAAGGTTGTTGTTGGCGTATCAGTTGGTTTGTTCTCAAAGGGATCCTGCATCAATATTGCTGTGCGCTCAATACAAATAAACAATACCGGAATAACAAAGGTGAGCGCGACTTCTACAAACTTTGAATTATCCTCCAGGCCAAATGGTAAAATGGTCATCAGCACATAGATAATAAAATGAAGCATTACACTATAAGAGCGGGGAAACACTGTATTCTTAATGCGCTCGCATCTACCCATTGAATCACAAAGCTTTGTGATAGTGGCATCAATTTGTACCTGTCTGTTAGGATCAATGTTAAACTCCTCCGTGGCTTTAGCCAACAGCTGGGTATGGCGGCTGAGCAAATAATTCGGGAGGTTTAATGTATTTATATCATTTTGCTGAACATATTCTGCAACAACACCGGAAAAAGGCAGTTTGCGCAGGCTTTGCGATAAGGCATGGCACCATATTATTTGCTGATTAGTGAACACACGGATATAGGTTTGGCCTGATTCATTATTCGGAAGAAACTGCTGCACCTGCCTGATCAACGTCCGGCTATCGTTTACAATAGCGCCCCATACTGTTCTGGCTTCCCACCAGCGTTCATAAGATTGAGAAGTACGAAAGGCAAGCAGGAGCGCGAGCAGCGTACCAACAAACGAAGATACAGCCAAAGGAATGCTCACCGATTTTAAAATCCAAAAATGATCAAATGTTCCGGCTAATACAGCATAAATAGCAATGGCAATTACATCCAACTTGATTTGGTTGATGAAGTAAAATATAGATAGTCTTTTATTAAGCAGCATGTTTGAAATTATTAATTTTTATTGAATATCTGTAGTTATTATTATGTTGAATGAGGTTTTATTAGAAGATTTGAAGCCAATTCGTAAATCGGAATAATTACGTTAACTATAATATCATAAAAAGTTAACATAATTACGGACAACTTTGCCCGGCTCATTATTCCTGATCACAGATCAACATAAACCCCGCGAGAGCGGATGACAATAACTATGAAAAAACAATTATCAATTGCACTCCTGGCCTTGTTTTTAACAACAGGGCAGCTAATGGCGCAGACGGCCAAGCACGTTATCTTTATTACCATTGATGGGTTTCGCCCGGATTTTTACCTTGACAGCGAGTGGAAAACGCCTAACCTGCATGCCTTGATGAATGACGGGGCTTATGCTAAAGGTGTAAACAGCGTATTCCCTTCCATGACCTATCCATCACATACCACCATTGTTACCGGTGTGCAACCTGTAAAGCATGGCATATTTTTTAATAACATATTTACTCCCGATGGAGCACCGCAACAGCCTTACTGGCAGGATAGTTCTATTCATGCACCAACCATCTGGAAAGCGGCTAAAGCAAAAGGCATGACTGTAGCTTCGCTTTACTGGCCTGTATCTGCCGGTGCCCCGGTAGATTATAACATTCCAGATATTGGCGGCCTTGGTGATGGGGTTCGCGAGCAATCTTCTTTACCACAGGGTTTTTATGCTGAAGTGAAAAAAGAAGTGTTTGGCGGCGTTGACAAGATAGATGCAGGAAAAAACCAAAATATAGCCAAGATTGCAGCTTATGTAATAAAGAAAAGCAAACCCGAACTAATGACCATTCACGTGTTTTCTGTTGATGGTGCTGAGCATGCTTCGGGTCGTACCGGAACACGTGTACAGGAAGCAGTGGCTGACGCGGATGCCGCTGTAGGTATTATAGTTGATGCCCTGAAAGCAGCAGGCATATGGGAAAATACGGTATTATTGGTAGGGGGCGATCATGGGTTTTATGATGTTAAGGAATCTATCTCGCCTAATGTATGGCTGAAAGAAGCCGGATTGATCACCGATTTGAAAACGGGCGACTGGAAAGCGCAATTTAACGCGGTTGGCGGCTCTGCTTACCTGTATCTGAAAGATCCTGCTGATAAAGCCAGCGCCAATAAAGTAAAAGCGATACTGGAAGCACAGCCCGACAGCGTGAAACAATATTACCGCATCATTAGCAAAGAACAATTGAGTAAAGGCGGTTATAATCCAAATGTTGCTTTTGCTATTACGGCGGAGCATGATGCTTCATTCGGTAATGCCAATATGGGTGTTGCGGTAAAGCCTGGTAAGGGTGGTACGCACGGGCATTTCCCTGATACAAAAAATATCCGCACCGGCCTCATAGCTCATGGCCCGGGTATTCGCAAAGGTGCTGTAATAGAAGAAATGAACTTGCGCGATATGACGCCGATAATGGTGAAACTTCTGGGTATTCCGTTCCCGAAAGTAGATGGAAAAATACCGGCAGGATTATTACAATAATTGAAGATGCGTTCTGACGCTTTTAAAATAAAACAGGCCAACAGTTATTGCTGTTGGCCTGTTTTATTATTGCAGGAATTGTATTATTTCAAGCTGTTCTTGATAACTAAAGCTGCTTGTTGTATAGCTACTTTAATTGATGGTATTTCAGCAATAGGATTTAACATTCCGTAATCATGTATTAGGCTGCCATAGCGTGTAAGTGTAACGGGTACGCCGGCTTCATCAAGCTTGCGTGCATAAGCTTCACCTTCATCTCTTAATACATCGTTTTCGGCTGTTTGAATCAGAGCAGGGGGTAAACCTTTTAACTGATCAATAGTAGCCTGTAAAGGAGAGGCATAGATCTCTTTTCTCTTAGCTGCATCGGGCAGGTAATTGTCCCAAAACCATTTCATCAGGTTTTTTGATAAAAAGCGGCCATTAGCGAAAAGGGCATATGATTCTGTATCAAAACTGGCATCGGTTACCGGCCATAACATTACTTGTAACTTAATGTGCGGGCCTTTTTTATCTTTAGCCATTAATGCTGTAACAGCTGTCATGTTACCGCCAACGCTATTACCAACTACCGCCAGGTTTTTCCCGTCAACACCTATTTCTGCACCGTGGTCTGCTACCCACTGTGTAGCTGCATATATCTCATTGATTGCTGTAGGGTATTGGGTTTCTGGTGATAGGGTGTAATCCGGGAATACTGCAACAGCGCCGCTTTCAACCACCAGGTCTCTAACCAACCTTCTGTGAGTAGGGTAGTCACCAAGAACCCAGCCACCTCCGTGAATAAAGATGAATACCGGAGCATTTTCTTTTACACCTTTAGGTTTGGCGATGTAGATTTTTACATCATATCCGTTTTGCGAAATGGTACGCTCTGTTTCGTCAATGTCTGAATAGTCAAAACTTACGGATGCTTGTGCGCCAATTAATACCTGACGGGCATCAGCGGGGCTAAGTTCTTCAAGTGGCTTACCACCTGATGTGTTCAATGCTTTTAAAAATGGTCTGATTCCGGTAGCTATCCAAGGATCGTCTTGACCCTGATATGGTCTTTCCTGTGTTTGTGCCATAGTAGTATTAGTTTTATATAAATAGTGTTACCAAAAATAGTAACTGATATTTATATCTGTGCTAAAGTTGTTGTCGTAGTTGTTGTTTTTTAAACGAATATTAAGAAATTTTACTTTCAAAAGATTTAAATGATTGTCTTCTGAAAATATTTTAAGTTTAAAGCTAATTTATGGAAGGCGTATCATACCCCCCCAGCCATTCATCTGATAGTTGTTCGGAACACGAAAACATGCCAATGGCAAAAGCAATTTGGGGTATCAGCGGAATTACCACCTTGGGGTTGACTGCTGCTATTTTTGCAAATAATGTATTCATAGCTGTTTTGTTTCTTCAAAATTATTACGGAAAAGTCAGGAGGTTCTTAATAAATATTAAGAAATAGATTTCTTAATGTAATTTTTAATAACCGATTGATTATTAATTGTTTAATATGTTGTTTTAATAGCTATTATATACTGTAAACAATTAAAAAGACTAACCCAAAACCTACTTAACCTTTAATGAAGAAATGGCGAAGCGCTAAAGGTTCAGAGTACGTTAAAAAAGAAACAGCTTCCAATTTGGAAGCTGTTTCTTTTTTAAAATGGCAATGGTTATTAAAGTTTTACAGTCTCACCTGTTTTTGGGATATGCAGACTATCGCGAAACTTGGTAGTAGACAGAGTTAGTTTTAAAACAGATATTGGTTCTACATACATAGAAAAAGTAGAGTGATGCACCGGAATAATTTTACCAGGGTTCACTACATTGGCAATGTGTAAACAATCAACTGAGTTTAATCCTCTGCGACCCAGGTTTCCGTCTGAACCCACAGCGCCCATATCCGGTATCAGCAAATCAATTTTTCCGTATCTGGTGTAGCCATCCAACTCATTAAACCATACGGTATCACCAGTCCAGTAAATACGGTAAAGCTCCTGGCCGTTACGGTACTCAATGATATAGCCATTACCTTTTCCTAAAGCAGTACGTAAGGGGTCATTAGCTGCGTGAACAGCTTTTACCGCGATGATCTTCAGGCTTTCATTTCCTTTTTTCATTGTGGTGCTGTCACCCCAGTTCAAACCATTAATGTCTTTAAAGCCCCATCCCTCAAAGGCAGCGTGATTCGCTTCCGGGCCAACCAGATGTATGCCTTTATCCAGTTTCTCGATAGCTTGCTTATCGATATGATCCTGGTGGGGATGGCTGATCAGTAACATATCTATATTAGCCATATCAAAAGGTGCCGGGGCAATCAATCTGGTAATAGGTGCACCCATAACCCCGGTGGTAGGGTGTTGTTTAATTATAAAAGCAGAATCGCCTTTAGGGCTCAGCATAGGATCTGTGAGTATTTTAAAGCTACCCAGATGTAATACGTAAGTTGGTCCGCCTATCCATTGCATTGTTTTACGGCTTTGAGCATATGAAATCTGGAAAACTAAAACTAGTAGAAGAGCCAAAAGGCTTTTAATATTTTTCATTTTGAAAGGTTTTAAGGTAAGAGATTATAAAGTATAATTGTTGTTAAATAGGTTAGATTAATCAATGATGCCTGGGATGAAGAAATTGTTGATACCTTCAACATCAGAAAGGTATGTAACCATTGAAATGATCTTACCATCATTAATTTCACATACAATGGCCACTTGTTCGTCCAGTATAAGTTCGCCTCTGCTTGAGGTATTATGAAGTGATAGTGTAACACCACTCCTGCCATATAAAATATGTTTTAATTGAAACATAACGCCAAAGGCCTTTAGACCCTGGGCACGGCGGATGATAGCATCAACTCCATCGGCCAGACCTGAAAGCGTACTTGTGCCGGGTAATGTCCATGTAGCTTCTGGTGCTATTATTGACCGTATGGTATCCCAATCATTACTTTTTAATGCAGTAAGAAATGTATTGGCAATGTTTAATTTTACTTCTTCGGTAGGGAAACTGTTGCTTTGATTTGATGAGTTCATGGTAGTTATTTTTAAAAATTGTTATAGCTGTTTGTATTGTTTTGTTGAATCAAAAGTACAGTGACAGGCTATCTCCAAACATGGACGATCTGGGCTATTGCTTGGACAAATCTGCCATGACAGACATATCGGTTTTAGCCCGAAAGGCTTGCGGCGATATTTTGGTTATCTTTTTAAAAAAGCGGCTGAAATAAAATTCATCTTCAAATTTCAAAGCGTAAGCTATTTCTTTGATACTTTGACGGGTTAAATGAAGTTGTTTTTTTGCCTCGAGAACTATCCTTTCATGTATAAGCTGAGTAGGTGTTTTTTTGAAATACCGGCTGCTGCGTTTGGAAAAATTATTGGGCGACATAGACAGGAGCTGTGCATAATCATTCGGTTTGTGCAGCGTAAGGTAGTGTTCATCTAAAAGCTGCCTGAAGTGTTCCATCTGATCATCCTTCTCCTTTGGCTTATCAGCATCGTCAATTGATTTTGCCCTGATACTGCTTGATTTAGCCAGAAAAAGCTCCAGATACGCCCCGAGTACTATTTCAGAAGGGATTTCTTGTTTAAATTCCTCGGCAATGTCGTTCAACAGATGCTCAAATCCTTGCACATCCTTTTCGGTTAAATTTATAAATGGCTGATTATGAATATTGCTAAACAGTGAACCATTACAAGCCACCTCGGTTCTGTGGTATTCAATACAATAAAAATCGGTATGAAACTGTAACATAGATACCGGTGTTGGCTTGCTTTGCTCAATATAAATAAGCTGCAAAGGCGTCGAAAATAGAATAACCGGCCCTTTGAAATTAAAGCTACCAAAGTCGGCGTGGTATATACCCTCACCTTCGGGTATGAATAAAATGGTGTATTCAGGAAACTGTATCGGGATGCTTAACAGATCGGTGTTTGTTTTTTTCAACCCGAGTAAATATTCCCCGGCTATTGAAAGTAGTTCTTTCATTAGTTGTGTGTATTTTACTTAAAAGTTTGGGTTGTAGTTTACAGGCCTTGCCATTGGAGTATGGCAAGTAAAGCGTGATAATTATTTCCGGAGTTGGCTTTTAATTTATGACTTTCTGACGCTGGCTTCTTCCAGGTCAAGTTCGTGCTCTTTAGCGCGAATCAGTTCGTCGGTAAATTCCTGGTGACGCTGCATGTGTTTCAGCTCAGTTCGCCTTACTTCAATAATTTCCAGCAGCATTTCCTGGTTTGTTTTTGAAAATTCAGGTATGGGTTCAAGGCTGTTGGTGAGTTCTTTATCGGCAATTTCTGAGATACGCTCAAATTTTTCTTTAACCCTGCGGAATACGGGGTTATCAATAAGCTCCTGCTGGCAATTTGTTTGCAAATAATCAACTACAGTATTGGCCAGCCGGTAGGTGATCTGGTTTTCCTGCTCACTATCGTCATCTGCAACCTGAAGCTTCATCACTTTCAGGATAAAAGGCAAGCTAAGCCCTTGTAGTATCAACGTAAACAAGATCACTACAAACGTAATGAACAATATCAGACTGCGATGCGGGAAAGCGTTTCCATTTGCCAGAGTTAACGGCACAGCCAGCGCCGAGGCCAGCGACATAACGCCCCGCATACCGCTCCAGGCCACTACAAATACAGTTTTCCAGCTTACAGCTTCCTTTGGTTTTGAAGTTTTTCGGCTAAGCAACAGTGGTAGGTAAGCGGCGGGAAATACCCATATGATACGGATCACGATGGTAAGCAGGCTTATAGCAACAGCAAAAAAGATACAATTTATAATGGAGTAGCTACCAATACCCCTGATAACATCAGGCAACTGTAAACCGATCATAATAAATACTACGCCGTTTAGCAGGAAAACCAAGACGTCCCAAACCGTGTTGCCCTGTAACCGTGAGCTATAGGAAAAAATATCAGAAGATCGAAAGGATAAAAAAAGACCACCGCTTACTACCGCGAGTACACCTGAAGAATGGAAATGTTCGGCCGTTAAATACATCAGGTAAGGTGATATGAGGGTTAATGCGGTATCAATACCTGGCGTAGTAGGCAAAAAACGATGAATGGCATAAACAATATGCGCGATAACCAAACCGATAAGTACCCCAAAAAAAACTACAGAGAAGAAGCTGGTAATAGCATCTGCAAATACAAACTGCCCGGTAAACATAGCTGCCAATGCAAACCTGAATACAATTAAACTGGAAGCATCGTTAATGAGACTTTCGCCCTCCAAGATCGAAACAACTTGTTTAGGTACTTTCAGATTTTGGAAAACAGAAGACGCGGCTACAGCATCAGGTGGCGAGATGATACCGCCCAGCAAAAAGCCAAGGGCCAATGAAAAACCAGGAATAAGCCAATGCGAAAAAAAGGCCACCGCGGTAGCGGTGAAAATAACCAGGCCAAAGGCCAATAGCCCGATAGGGCGCTTAAGTCGCCAAAACTCTGCCCAGGAGGTATACCATGCGGCCGAATAAAGTAAAGGTGGCATAAAAACCATGAAGATAATCTCCGGATCCATTTTAATTACCGGTATGCCGGGTATAAAACTGATTAGTAAGCCTGCGATCACCAGCAATATAGGATAAGAGATCCTGGCCCGTTCGCTTAGCAACGCCAGCATAGATGTTACAAACAGTAATGACAATATGATAAGCAGGTGATCTTGAAGCATGTTTTTAATTTTTAAAATTGACCTTTATTCAATCTTCAAAGTTTTAAAAACCAGACTGTTTTGTTATATGACAGCCTGGTTTTTAACATGTGATATTATTTATTGTTTTTCGGTATAGATATATAAATACCGATTAGTAATCGTTCCGATAGATATGCTCGGCTATCATAACAGTAGATACATTTGGCGGCGAAGAAACTATGTAGGGCATAATAGAAGCATCCACAACGCGTAAACCCTGAATACCCCAAACCTTGCCCCAGCGGCATACCACCGCTTCAGGGTCAGTTTCCAGGCCCATTGGTACGGTAGATGTAGGGTGCTGATAAACGTCGATCTGTTCTAATATGGCTTTGGTTAGTTCCACATCGTCCTCCACGGCATCCCCCGGAAACATCTCCCGTTGTTTTACGGGCTCAAATGCCGCATCAAGGCCAATGCGCCTGGAGATCTTAACCGCTTCAATCATCCGGTGCAGATCATCAGGTTCTTTTAGCAGGTTAAATTCAATAATAGGTGCTGCAAGCGGATCAGCGCTTTGCAGTTTTACAGAGCCCTTTGACTGTGGGGTAGTTACCGCGCATGCCAGTACAATGGCGCCTCCGGTTTCGGTAAGCGATGGGTCAAAAAAGTGCGTTGCCGATACGTGCAGGTCTAACTCACCCTCAGGTGCAATGCTGCTGCCTGTCCATAAAATAGCTCCGGCTCCCGGGCTCATGGCATTGGCTTCCTTTTTCAATTCGTAAATATTATAGTAAAACGGGTGTTCGTATAGCTTTTTGCCAACTGGCGCGTCTTTGATCACATCAATGCCTAAAGCCTCAAGATCCTCTTTTGGCCCAATGCCCGAACGCATCAAAATAGCAGGGCTGCCGTAAGCGCCGGCACTTAGGATAACCTCTTTACCCTGATATTCTTTGCCATCGGCAGTAATTACACCATAGGCTTTGTTGTTTTCAATTAGCACGCGATCTACGGTTTGTTCACCAATAATGGTCAGGTTAGGGCGTTTGCGCACTTCGGCATTCAGATAGGTCATTCCTGTATTTTCACGTACACTGTGTAATACATTTAACGGATAGGGGCTTACACCATCCTGCTCATAGCCGTTAAAATCGGCCACACGATTAAAGCCTGTATTGGCAGTGGCATTTACAAAAGCTCTCAGTCCCGGTGTCAGGTCATCCATAGGAACCTGTCTGATCGGGAACAAGCCATTGCGTCCGCGTATAGCGTCATCACCGTCATTAGTATGTTCCAGGTGTTTAAATGTTTCCAGCACATTTTCCCAGGCCCAGTCTTTTAAACCTAATTTTACCCATTTATCAAAATCGGGTTTACGGCCTCGCATGGCTACTGCCGCGTTAACACCCGAGCTGCCGCCCAGTACCTTACCACGAAAAGCGTGAATTTTACGGTCTGCGATGCCTGTATTTGCAAAATAGCCCCAATCATGGTCTTTATCACCGGTTACGTGATCGGCTATGGCAATCACTTCAGGATAAGCGTCCGGTGCATAAGCTTTACCGCCTTCTAATAAAAGAACCTTTCTTGAGCTATCCTCAGATAAACGACTGGCCATTGCCGCTCCGGCAGAGCCTCCTCCTACGATAAGTACATCGTATAATAATGCTGATTTGTTTTCCATAAAATTTAAGGGGGTTTATAAATAGATATAAGTAGATTAATTTTTCACTGTACTGTGCTTGGCCGCAAAATCAGCCATTTTACTCAGTGCTTTGCGCGATGCTTCGGTATGGATATCCATAAAAGGCCATACGTGCAATTGACCTTCAAATGATTCCAGCTCGGCCTCAACACCGCTTTCAACTAAGCGTTTGTGCAGATTAATAGAATCGTCTTGCAGTATTTCATAGGTACCACTTAATATCAGTACAGGTGCAAAGCCATCAAATTTGGCATTAACAGGAGACAAAACAGGAGTTGACAGGTTTTGGCTCGGGGCATACATACCCGCCGCCTCCACTAAATATGCTGTAGTTAAAACGGTATCCACTTTTTTGTTGCGCTCATGGCTTTCACTTTTACATTCCAGGTCCGTCCACGGTGAAATTACGATGGTGTACTGCGCGGCCGGGCCTTTGGTATCTCTTAGCACCAACTGGGTTGTCATGGTCAAATTACCACCTGCGCTATCACCGATAATGCCAAAAGTAATATCAGGATTTTCCTCGCAAAAAGCGTTAATAACAACTGTGCAATCAACAATACCAGCAGGGAAAGGGTGTTCGGGTGCTAAGCGATAATTTATCATGAGCACTTTGCGGTTTAGTTCACGTGCTATGTAACTCACCATTGGGGCATGCGAATTGGTGGAACCAAAAATAAAGGCTCCACCATGAATATAGATCACAATGTTGTCTTCTTCTGCATCAGCGGGTGTAAACCAGGTGCAGGGCACACCTGCAATGATCACCTCTTCGCGAATAATGTTATCGGCCACTGGGTAAGTGTTGCCAATAGTCTGGAAATCACTTCGTCCTTCAATTAAATTTATCATTGGTATCAAGTTTAATACCACAAAACTCCTGGATAACCGGCTAAAAAAACTTAAGATATCTTACTTTTTATCTGCAGCGAAGCGACAAAATTTGTAAGTTGTAAATTGAAAACCAGTTAATATGTTATACGATAATATTTTACAGAACATCAGGCGTTATGTTACGCTTACGCCGCAGCAGGAAGAAGATTTCTGCGCTCTGTTAACCATTAAACAAATTAAGAAAAAGGAATTTCTTTTAAGGGAGGGGGATGTATGTACTGATGAGTACTATGTTAATAAGGGCTGCCTAAGGGAATACTTTGTTGATAAAAAAGGCCTGGAGCACAACTTGTATTTCGCGATAGAGGATTGGTGGATATCTGATCTATACAGTCGTATACGAATGGCACCTACCTATTGTGATATTGTAGCACTTGAAGATTCAGAATTGGTACAGATAAACCACCAGGCATTGGAAAAATTTATGGAAGAGGTACCCGCGTTGGAGCGATTTTTCCGGATATCTTATGAGCAGTCGCTTGTTAACCAGCATTTGAAAAACCTGCAATTGTTGTATATGACCGCTGAAGAACGATATATCAATTTCAGGGAAAGATATCCGAAATTTGTAAACCGAATACCACAAAAGCATATGGCCACTTTTTTAGGGTTAACTCCCGAGTTTTTCAATACTATACATGCCAAAGTGATGCGCTCCAAACGAAAACAAAATACTTAGTAAAAAGGATGATATGAGCTTATTTTACCATTCGAAAGTTTGTACACATTTGTTGCTTGTGTAAACTAACTCATAAAAATAACAACAACGATGATTGCATATATGCAATCATCGTTGTTGTTTTAGGGGAACATGTTCTGAAGTTTCTTATAATTCCGCAGTCGGGAAATAAGTTGATGAATGTTGCTGCATCATATCGTTATAGCTGCAAAATTTATGCAATGGCCAACTTACGTCATAGCGTACACTTACACGGAGAGCCTTTAAGCCTGATACGCCTTGCAGGTCTTCTACCTCCAGCAATTCTATCTCCTCTGCAAATAATTTATTGGCCTGCAGGAAACTGATATAGCCCATGTACTCCACCTCTTCATCCTGGTTTGAATATATAATGGCAATTTTGCCCACCTGGGTTAAGCGCTCGGTTGTATTTTTAATACATGCTTTATCAATTCGTTTCTTGATGATCTCGAAGCGGGCGTTATAACTGCCATCTACATCAAAACGCTTTTCATCCAAACGAAACCTGACAGACATCTGGTTATTATAAGCTAATATGAGCGATGTTACATCGGGTTGGTAAGGTAAAGTGTTTTTCAAAATATGATATTCCTGCTCCATTTGGCACATTACCTGTAGCTGCCATAAGCGCAGATTGTACAGTTTTGTTATATCATAAGCCAGGGTTGGCGCAATAGATGCCCCAATGTACAGGTTGTGCTCTACGCCATCAGTTTTATAACGCTCATAATAATGCGGATAAGCCGATTGCGCCTCAACCTGTGCCTGGTCAAGTAATGAAGCCATTTTTTGATTAATCAGGGTTAACGTATCATCATACTTGCGGCGGTTAAGGTGATAGTCGCCCGTTTTTTCAGTCTGTAAAAAATAATTGTCTATAGCTGGTGCCATCAACGGTTCAATTATAGTAGCAGCTTTGAGCATAGGATGTATATATGCTTCAAGATAGTTTTGTACGTATTGCTCTGTATCGGCTCTTAAAGCGATTTGTATATTAGTTATCAACGCCTCCAGCTCCTGTATTTCCTTTAGGGTATCATCATTATAAACTTTTTTAAGCAGCGGTACCACCGCGTTCAATTGAGCGAGCAGATCAAGCTGAACGCAGTTGTTACGCATATTTGACGATCCTTTAATATCTATTTGCCCGTAAAGTGGGGTTACATCCTTAAAGGTAACCGCTTTAAGGGTATATTCTTTTTTCTCGGAGCGGGCTTTTAATGCTTTTTGAGCCTCTTTCCTGAATTTCCAGCAAACGCTTGGATGAATGGTGGTATACTCATTTTGAATAAGTGCCTCTACCTGATTCTGCATAAAACTGTTCTGCCTGTCAAGAGTGTCTGTAATGTAAGGCATCACGGTTTCCAGTTGGTTGGCATTGATGCTGTTCAGTTCACCGGTTTTTGATGATACCAGTTCGATGATACCCAGCTGATGGCCATTTTTTACTACCGGAGCAAGGATAACACTACGCACATTTTGATCCAGCAAGCGGCGGGCAAGTACATTCTCGGGGTTTTGCTTCAGAAGTTGCTCTACGTCTGATATCGTAAAATATTTTTGCTGCTGCACCAATCGTAGTAATACACTACATTCCTCTTCTGTTTTATCTTTTAAAATGTAGCTTTTAAGTTTAGAATTAAAGGTAGACAGGCTGAATTTGTTCTCGGCCGCGTGAAATGAGGTAAAGCCTACATCAAGATCTGGTATCCGGAAAATAGACCGGAACACATCTAAGATCTTGTCATTAATATCATCGCCGTAACCGCCGCCCAGGAGTGTGCCTTTGAGTACCGATACAGCGCTTTCTACGGTTGCGTCAAACAGGCTTACAATGGCAAAACCTTTAAATGACCAGCTTTCTTTCGGGAAATATTTTTTCCAGAGTTCAAGATCGTCAAAGTTATCGCGAAGCAGTTCTATATCTTCCGGGTTAATATCCACCGCTTTATCAGTAGGTGTCAGCTCCATAAAGTCGGTATTGTATAATATACGGTAATGTTTCATGATGCCCTGCGCATTCGGGATATCATAAAACAACGACCGGTTGAAGTTAAAGTTAGTGCCGTAGCGGGCATTCAGAATAAGGCAGCAGCTATTTACATAAAACTGATGATCGGTAAAACCACGGATAGCTATGTCAAATGAGGGGCCGGCTTCTGTTAGCACTTTTTGTAAGCGTTTGGTAGGGTTCAGCAAAACATTTTGAAACGGAACGGTTACCGCCTTCATCTCGTTTCCGGTTAGCACAGCAGGGAAAAGATCGGCCAGGAGCTCGGTAATAATTTCTGCATACTGTAATAACTGGGCAGGGTCGGTAGTACCAGTCCGCAATTCAGAATAAGGTTCTATATAATTTAAAAGTAGCTGTGCCGGTTGAGCACTGAAGCCAGTACCGTTAACAGCTACGCTTTCCAGATGTTTGATCAGCAAATGGAAGGAGATGCTTGTTTGCACCGGGCTGTCTTCATATCGTTTGAGATCCATAGTATTAGAGGGTTAAATACTGTTGGCGGGGTAACTCATGATCATTAAAAGATGTAAAAACCGCCTCATAAAATCATTATGAGACGGTTTTGAGTTATATACCTCGTATAGAAGTAAGGATCATTAGCACGTTGATTAACGAGCTATTTACCCGTGCGAAGCTTATTTATTATACTCTGCCAGGAAAACCGGTAATCCCCAGCTTGCACTTAATGCACCATAAACACCGGCAGCTTCCGGACGTGAATTATCTGCAAGCATCTCCATTAATACCGCGGTAAAGCTTACCGGAATAGCACCTGCCTGCACTAATCTTGATTCTGCCCAATCAGCAATCTGGTCGCTTTGGCTGCCAGAAATATCCATTACGGTATATACCTGGTAACCTGCCTCGCGTAATGAAAGTGACGGGAACATAGCGCAAACTTCTAAAGTGATACCACCCAAAACGATGTGGGTTTTACCAGAGTCTTCGATCATTTTGCGGATGCGTGGCTCATGCCATACGTCAATAATAGTTCTGTCAACATGTTCAACATCTGGTAACGCGTCGGCCAGGTCTTTTGTGATGGGGCCGAAACCTCCAAGACTTTGCTTAGTCACGATGGTAGGAACATTAAGTGCTTTCAAAGCATTAGCGAAAGCAACCACATTGTTTTTAATAGTTAAAGGCTCAATGTTTTTGCAGTTCATTAAAAGGCCTGGTTGGTGATCGATCAGGATTACCAATGAATTGTCTGCGGTCAGTTTTGAAGGTTGTGTGTTCATAATAGATTTTTTTAGTTTTTGTTTTTTGATTTTGATATCACAAAATTCAGGCTTCGGGCGATCAAAAAAATTAAGAAATCTTTAGTTTTTAAATCCGAAGCCAAAAAATTTCAAATGGGTGCTCACGTATCGTTCTGCTGAGCTATTTGGCTGTAGTACAAATCTTCATTGCAGTCCGCTTTTTTTAAAACTTAAGAAATCTTAATTCCTGGCTTAAGGCAAAAGCTGAGTTTTGTTCCGTGAGCTGGCTATCTGATATAGCCCGAAAGCTCCCGGCATTTTTGACTTATATACAACCCCATATGAAAAATAAGATTTACTCATCCGGCATTAAAAAAGCATTGTTAATACTAATGCTTGGTTTTCTTGACCCCCGGCACTATGCGTATTCACAATCAAAAGACTCGCTTAAAACAGGCTATTTGCCCGATGCAGCCGAAGAGTATTGGCCCGCTCTGAAAAGTACCGATGGCCCGCAGGATTTTTTTTCACATATAGGCCATTTACCTATACGCGATGGGAAGGGCTTTGTAAGCATAGGAGGATCGCTACGTGAACAATATGACCGTTTCAGCAACTACCTGTGGGGAATTGGCCCGCAGGATAACAATGGCTATTTTCTGCATCGTGTGTTATTACATGCGGATTTTCGGTACAATAGTCATTTCAGAGTATTTGGCGAACTGGAATCAAGTTCCTTGAGTGGTAGAAATGGTGGGCCAAGGCCGATACAGGATTTGAATAAACTGGCCTTAACAGAATTGTTTGCAGAGTATGCTACAAAAACACCTGATAAAACCATACTTAAACTGCGTGTGGGCGAACAGGCGCTTCATTATGGTGTAGGGAGTTTGCTGGATATCCGGGATGCCAACGTGCACCGCTCATTTGCCGGTGCCAAGTTTATTATAGAAAAGGGAGATAGTAAACTGGATGTTTTTGCTATGGAGCTCATGAAAACCAACCCGGGTTTCTTTGATGATCAGATAGATGCATCTCAAAAGATAGCTGGTGCCTGGTTTACGCAGCATTATAAAAACAACTGGTTAAGTAAAGTAGATCTTTTTTACATCTACACGGATAGGAAAGGAGCCATCTTTACACAAGGTATAGGTACCGATAAAAGGCATACTATAGGTACCGGACTTACCTTTGATAAAAATGGTTGGTCGGCTTACACTGAGGGCGATCTGCAATTGGGTACTTTCGGCGGCGGTAACATTCTGGCCTGGAAGCTTACACAAACCATAACCTATCAGTTTCCGGACGGGGGGCTTAAACCAAATATCTCCCTGCAATCGGCTATGTCAAGCGGAGACAAAGATGCTAAAGATCCATCGCTTCAAACATTTAACCCTATCTATCCCAAAGCTATATACTACGGCTTTATTGATAATGCCGGAGCTTCAAACCTGTTTCTGGTTCATCTTAAAACGGGCATAGAGCCCTGCGCCAAAATTCATCTGACTGGTGGCTACTACAGGTTATGGCGGCAGTCTGTTGGTGATGGAATTTATAACCCAGGAGGTATTCCATTTATTCCACCCTCCAACAACAAACGATCAATTGGGCAGATGTTTGATCTGGTTGCCGCCTATCAGCATAGTGTACGGTTCAGCTTAACAGGTATAGCTACTTATTACAAAAGAGGTGAGTTCCTGAAAGCCGTGCCTGCGGCAGGTCATGATATATGGTATACCGGTTTAAGCGCAAACTTACATTTTTAAAACCATGAAGAATTTAACAGCATTCAAAGAAGGGTTAATCAAGCTTGTTATACTTGTTTTTGAAAGCCAGGTATTGATTACCAGGGTAATAGCTGATATGATTTAAGGAAAATCAGCCTTGTTATTTCTTAAGAATTATTAAGAATCCATAAAAATTCACACTATAGTTTTGCTTGTAAATAAATTAAATATTATAAACATATGAAACCTTCACTCACAGACCTCGAAAGGACCGATTCAACAAAAATGGTCCCTCTTATTCTCAGAATCGCTTTCTTCATTGTTATGTTCCCACACGGGGCGCAATTACTGGCCGGATGGTTCGGCGGTTATGGCTACACGGCATCTATGGGCTTCTTTTCATCAATAGGGATACCATATGTTGTTGGAATCATGGTTATCATTCTTGAATTTTTTGGCAGTATTGGTATCCTCCTCGGATTATTTACACGGTTTATAGCTATAGCTTCGCTTTGCCTGGTTTTAGGAATGATCCTGATAGTTCACATCCACGTGGGCTTTTTTATGAATTGGAATGGAAATATCAAAGGCGAAGGATTTGAGTACCATATTTTAATGATCAGTATGCTGTTATCACTGGCAATTGCCGGTGGCGGAAAAGACAGCTTAGACGCTTTACTATTTAATAAAAACAAATAACTATGATTATGACATCTGAATTGAAACAATCAAGGATTGTTAAATTGGCCCAAACAGGTAATGCCTCATTTTCGGCATTCAGGGCAAACAGAAATGATTATGGCGGTCTTTTTAGCCCTATTATGGGCTTTGATGATTTCCGTTTAAGTACCGATGTTTTCGGGCCTCACCAGCACAGGCACATGTCGGCATTAAGTTACCTTTTTGATGATTCGGCGCCTTATCATAACCAGGATTCAATGGGAAATGATTTAACTATCACTACGGGTAGTCTGTTATGGACCTGGGCCGGCAGCGGTGTAACCCACCATGAGTTTCCGGAAGTGGACGGTACTAAAATACACGGCCTGCAGCTTTTTTTAGAAATCCCGACAGCTACCCGCAACTTACCGCCTAAAAGTATTTTGATCCCGGTAGAAGAGATGCCGGTAAGGAAAGAAGATGGCGTAAAGATTAAAGTGGTTATGGGATCAACAGCAGATCTGGTGAATAGAGTTAAAACACCTGAAAATATTACTTTTCTGGACATTAATATGGAGGAAGGTAAAAGCTTTCAACATACGATGCCTGCACATTGGAACGGCACAATTTATTTGCTGACAGGTACCCTTGATGTAGAGATCCCGATTGGTGAACCTGTGCTAAGTTCAAATGATACCCTTGCTATAGGATGTTCGGATGTGGATACGCAGATTACATTTAAGGCTCAGGCAAATAGTCATTTGCTGTTTATAAGCGGTTCGCCTATAAGGGCTTAAAAAGCCTGTTGTCGGCTATTTAAAGCGGTTTTCTAAACGGGAGACCGCTTTATTTTTGTTTTATTTGCACCAATTGCATGCCAAATTTTATTGCCTGCATGAATGGGCATGGCTAAAGATTTGATAAGCTGGTGATTTCAAGATCATCTTAATCTGAAAAACTTAAGATGTCTTAAGTTTTTTCTTACATAAAGTCCCGAATTTTATAGCACCTCTTATTAAAACGACTTTATGGACTTTACACGTTTTTTATCAACCATACGCCGTCATACTCAGCTCACGGAGCAGGAAGAACAAAAGCTTTGCTCATTTTTAAGCATAAAAAAGGTTAAACGCAGAGAGTTTTTAGTTCGCGCCGGTGAAGATGCACGTCATGAATACTTTGTTAACAAAGGTTGTTTAAGAACCTATTACCTGGATAAGAAAGGAGTGGAGCATAATACTTACTTCGCGATTGAAGGTTTTTGGGTGTCTGATATTTATAGCCGAACTTTTAATACGCCGGCGTTATGTAACATCATCGCGTTAGAGGATTGCGAACTGGTACATATATCAAACATTTCATTAGAAGCCTTTTTAAAAGAAGTGCCGGCACTTGAACACTTCTTCCGGGTATCGTACCAGAATTCGCTGGCAACAATTCATTTAAAGCAAATACAGCTTTTATCCTTAAGCGGCTGCGAACGCTATAATTATTTCAGAAACAAATATCCGGAGCTGGATAGACGCGTTCCGCAAAAACATATTGCCAGTTATCTCGGGTTTACACCTGAATTTTTCAACACGGTTCGTGCCAAAACAATAAGAAGCAAGATGGATAGTGCCCTGTCTCTTTAATTAATATAAACTTGCAGTTTTTCTGAAGAAAATTGCGTAAATTTCATATACTGTTCTATAATACAATATATTACAGGTGTAGATCTTTATTGCAGTATTCAAATCATATAAATGATCATGAAAACGCAGGCATTTATTTTATTGATGCTTTTTGGTGTAACCGCTTGTTTGGCTCAGGATAAAAAAGTTGGCGGCGATTGCGAAGGCTGTGAAGCCATATTTGAAAGTGGGGTGCCATTTGAAAATTTGAAATCTGTTACCCTGCTGCCAGATGCAACCTGGAATAATAATAAGCCGTTAGGTATTAATGGTACTGTATTTAAGGCTGATGGGAAATCACCTGCTCCGGGTGTTGTGTTATACCTTTACCATGCCGATCAAAAAGGTCACTATCCTAAAAAGGGCAATGAAAAAGGCCTGGCTAAAAAACATGGTTACATTAGGGGATGGGTACGTACCGATGAAAAAGGCGAATATAAATTTGTAACACTGCGACCGGCCGCTTATCCGGATAGTACAGAACCTGCCCATATTCATGTCATCGTAAAGGAACCTGGTTTTAGTCCTTATTATATCGATAATTTTCTTTTTGATGATGATCCTTTACTTACAGATGATAAACGAGCGCATCTTCCAAACAGGGGCGGTAATGGCATTATTAAACTGATAGATGTAGGCAATATGTACAAAGCCTCACGTAATATTTATCTTGGAAAAAATATTCCCGATTATCCGTTTTGATGATAAATTAATTGTACATACATATCGTAAGGTTAGCCGGTATTTTGTATTTTGCCGACCTTATGAAACCTTATTTTTTTCGGATAATTACCCTATTTCTTTTAATGGGATTGTTTTCTATAACATCTTTTGCCCAAACACAATTAATTAAAAATCTACAGGCAGGTAAGCACCAAACGCTGGTAGTTTACGGCACAAGCTTAACAGCCGCCGCAGGAGGGCAGGCCTGGGTTGGCGCGGTTGCTGCTGAGTTAAACGGCAAGTACAATAACAATTTAACGGTTTATAATTCGGCTAAAAGTTCCATGTGGTCTACCTGGGGTGTACAGCACCTGGAAGATAGCGTGATCAATAAAAAACCGGATGCTGTTTTAATGGAGTTTAGCATGAATGATGCTTTTTTGGATTATAAAACCAATGTTGAGCTGGCAAAGCTTAACCTGAATTATATTATCGACAGAATAAAACTGTACAATCCTGATTGTGAAATTATCCTGCAAACCATGAACATCCCAATTCATGGGCATGCGACCCAGAGGCCCAATCTTGATAAGTACTATGAGCTTTACAGAGAGGTGGCAAAAAAGAGAAAGCTTTTGTTGATCGATAATTATCCGCATTGGAAAGCCATTCTGGATCAGGGAGAAACAACATATTTAAAATACGTTCCTGATGGTATTCACCCGGATGCGGATGGTGCACGTAAAATTATAGCTCCCTTTGTGTTAGAAAAACTGTTGGCAGGGAAGTAGATGCTTGATTAGTCCATTACAACAATTTATTGTTGAAAAATGAATGTAACAATCACCTTGAAAGGTTCGTGTTAATTAATAATTAACATAAATTTAAAACTGGTAATAGATATTTGCCGCGAAGCATGGTAGCAGCTTTCACGCGAATATTAACTCCACTTTAATATTAACTCAAAACCTATATAAAACAATCAGCAATTACAAATGGATTCACGCAGAGATTTTCTAAAAAAAGCCGCGCTATTATCGGGCGGTGCAGCAATGATGAATATGTTACCCCCTGCAATACAAAGGGCAATGGCTATAAACCCGGCAGCGGGCAGTACTTACCTTGATGCAGAACATATTGTTATCCTGATGCAGGAAAATCGCTCTTTTGATCATTGTTTTGGAACTTTGCAGGGTGTAAGAGGATATAATGATCCCCGGGCCATCCGTTTGCCTGATCAAAAGCCTGTTTGGTTGCAAACAGATGCTGCCGGTAATACTTATGCCCCGTTCAGGTTAGATATAAAAGATACTAAGGTAACCTGGATGGGATCACTGCCTCACTCGCGGGCCAGCCAGGTTGACGCCAATAATTTAGGTAAGTATGATAAATGGCTTACATCTAAACAATCCGGAAACAGGAATTACGCTACCATGCCCTTAACGCTGGGGCACTATACCCGCGAGGATTTGCCGTTTAATTACGGAATGGCGGATGCCTTTACCGTTTGCGATCAGAATTTTTGTTCGGCCATGACCAGTACTACGCCTAACAGATCGTTTTTCTGGACAGGTAAGATCACCCATCAGCAAGATGGTATCCCTAAAGCCAACATCAGAAATACCGATTATACCTATGGAGATATGCCCTGGCAAACTTTCCCGGAGTTGTTAGAGCAAAACGGCATTTCCTGGAGTTTTTATCAGAATGAATTAAGCTGCGGCGGCGGTTTTGAGAAAGAAGAAAGAGCATGGCTGGCTAACTTTGGCTGTAACCTGCTGGAGTTTTTTAAAGCTTATAATGTTAAATTTTCTGAGCGTTACGTTAAAAACCTACAAAAACAGGTACAGGATCTGCCCGATCAGATAACCAAGTTACAGGAGCGTACACCGGCCGATGAGGATACCGCAACCAAGGTACGTGAAAGTATCCGTAAAAAACAGGAAGTTCTGGATAATGCACGTGCTGAGTTGTCAAAATGGAATAAAGAGAGTTATGAGAAACTCTCTGACAAGGAAAAGAGCCTTTATCAAAGAGCTTTCGTAATTAACTCGGCCGATGAGAATTTCAGGAGTATAGCCGAGCTTACTTACCAGGATAATGCTCAGGAGCGCAAGGTAACCGTGCCTAAAGGCGATCTGCTGCACCAGTTCAGGCAGGATGTAAACACCGGTAAGCTTCCAACTGTTTCATGGCTGGCCAGCCCCGAAAATTTTTCAGATCACCCAACAGCCCCCTGGTATGGTGCCTGGTATGTTTCTGAGGTTTTAGATATCCTAACCAAAAATCCTGACGTATGGAACACGACCATCTTGATAGTTCCCTCTGTTGAAAACGACGGCTATTTTGATCACATCCCACCGTTTTCAATACCCGATAACAACATACCAGGAACAGGCAAATGTACAGCCGGTATAGAAACCGAAATAGAGCATGTACGCTTAGAAAATGAACTGAAACAAGGCATACCTAAAAATCAGGCCCGTGAGGGTGCCATCGGTTTAGGTTTCAGGGTGCCAATGATCATTGCATCACCCTGGAGCAGGGGAGGCAAGGTGTGCTCTGAACTTTTTGACCATACATCAACTTTACAGTTTTTAGAAGGCTTTGTAAATAAAAAGTATAACAAAAACATTAAGATAGATAACATCAGCCAATGGCGCCGGACTATCTGTGGTGATTTGAGTTCGGCCTTTAGCCCATACAATGGCAATCAGTTAGAAAAAATACCTTTCCTGGACAGGAATAAAAATGTAGAAACCATTTATAACGCCAGGTTTAAAGGCGAGCCGAATACATTCAAAAAGCTATCGGCAGATGAGATAGCGAAGATCAGTGCCGATCCATCGATAATTGCCCTGCAGGAAAAAGGGGTACGCCCATCCTGTGCCCTGCCTTATGAGCTTTATACTCATGGTAGTTTAAGTGCCGATAAAAAGAGTTTTGAAATTAAGCTGGCTGCCGGAAACGAGGTGTTTGGTAAAAACGCGGCTGGTTCGCCGTTTACGGTTTATGCTCCGGTAAAATATAACGACGAAACAAGTAAGGATGAGATTTCAAGAAATTGGCATTTTGCAGTTGGCGCAGGTGATCACTTAACCTATAACTGGCCGGTTAAATCATTTGAAAATGATAAATATCATTTGCGTGTGCATGGCCCTAATGGCTTTTACCGTGAGTTTATAGGTAACAGCAATAACCCTGATTTAAAGATTACCTGTGCTTACGAAAAAAATAAACTTAACGCTGCTAAGCTAACAGGTAATATTATTGTAAGCATTGTTAATAACGATGCTAAAGCACACAACATAATTATAAGCGACAATGGCTATAAAACCAGCAACATCAATAAAATAGTTGCAGCAAAAAGCCACCTAAACGTTGTGCTTAACCTTTCAAAAAACTTTAACTGGTATGATTTTAGTGTGAAGTTGAAAGATCAGCAGGTGTTTGAGGAACGTTTTGCAGGTCGTGTAGAAACAGGTTTAGCTACCAAGACCGACCCTGTAATGGGTGGAATTGTATAAATTATAATTAGTGTATACTAAAAGCATACTGCTTTTAGTATACACTTTAGTAGAGCGCTGGCTGGCAGCATGCCGAAGGTTCGATCCCTTCCTCTACATCAACCAAATCCGATTCAATTATGAATTATCCATTAATAGCCCTGGTTGTTTTAATTGCGATAGCAATTGTGGTTTTTCTGGCCTGGAAAGATCAGCAGGATAAGAAAAAGATTGAAAAGGAAATGAACCAAACCGATATTAAACCCGAGAAACACAAAGACCATAAATCGGATATTTGATATATACCGTTATACCTCATGCAGGTGTTTCAAATCTGAACTCATTTTATATATTTGTAAAACAGCGAATTTATAGCTGTTATTGCCAATTATAAACCAATTTGGGCAGGGAAACTTGCTATTACATCTCGTATTAACCATTTTATCACTTTTTATGAAAAGTTATACCGTTTTAATATCTATTGTTGCCGCTTTAGGTGGTTTGTTATTTGGTTTTGATACAGCTGTAATAGCGGGAACATTACATTATTTAAAAGCGGTTTTTCTGCTTAATGATGCCGAAATAGGGTTAGTTGTAGGCGCTGCATCCATTGGCTGTATACCAGGTGCTTTGTTTGCCGGGGGGCTGGCCGACAGATTTGGCCGTAAAAAGTTAATGATCGTAACGGCGCTATTGTACATTATTGCGGCCATAGGTAGTGGTATAGCAGCCAACTTTATTCAACTGGTAAGTTACCGTCTGGTAGGCGGTATTGCCATAGGTATGGCCTCAACATTGGCACCTATTTATATATCTGAGGTTGCCCCGCCCGCGTTTAGGGGCAGGTTGGGCATGTTGCAGCAATTGGCTATTGTAAGCGGTATATTGCTATCATTTATATCTAATTATCTCATCGCAAATGATAAGTCGCTGTCTTTTTTAAATGAGAGTAATCATTGGCGTTATATGCTTGCAGCGGCTGTAATACCTTCAGTGATATTTTTTATACTGCTGTTATTAGTTCCTGAAAGCCCGAGATGGTTGGTATCTAAAAATAAAATTAGCGATGCCCAAAATGTATTCGGGAGTATTTATTCTGACGGAGAGAGTCAGGAGCAGGTTAAACTGGTAACGGATGATATAGCATCGGAAAGTAAACCAACTTTAGGAGATGTATTTAGTCCACGTTTCCGGAGAGTTGTTATTATAGGTCTGGTATTTGCCTCTATTGCGCAGCTAACGGGCATTAATATCGTGTTTTATTATGCACCACTGATATTTGAAAAAATTCATGTAGGTGGCAGTGTATTGTTTCAAACCATACTTACAGGTGTAGTTAACCTGATATTTACCATACTGGCATTCCCGCTGATAGACCGCCTTGGCCGCAAAAAATTATTATTAATTGGGTCAACTATCATGGGGTTGTGCATGTTTGCCCTGGCAGCCCTGTTCCACTTTAACATGCTGCAAAACTATTTTGTACTGCTAACCATATTTGTGTACATAGGTGGTTTTGCCTGTACATGGGGCGTTGTATTATGGGTATACGTGGCCGAGATATTTCCAAACAAAATTCGTGGTACGGCTACGTCAATAGCAGTATTTGGTAACTGGGTTGCCAACTCTATTGTATCACTTACATTCCCGGTAATGCTTTCTCAATTGGGGCCTGTGGCAACATTTGGTGTTTACGCCATTGTAAACTTTAGCATGATACTGTTTGTAAGTCGTTATGTTTTTGAAACCAAAGGTGTGCCGCTTGAAAGGATTGAAGAGCTATATACCCAAACTAAAACGGCTAAGTTTTAAGTTATAGAGGGTTTGCAATTTTACCGTTGATGATGATTGTTTATCTCGTTCATATAGCGAAATCAAGCGTTGAACAAGCATGCTTTATCTATCTTTTTTCTGTAAATTAGGGAAATAGCATGATTATGTTTCGGCGTTTACAGTTTTGGATCAATCGTCAGTTTCAGCCCCTTTTTTCGTTATTGCTTACCGCTTTGCTGGTTGTTGGCAGCATGACCCTGAAAGATAATTATCTGATTGTAACAAAATATACGCCATCAGGTATAATCAATTGGGAAATTAACACCAGCAACGCCCGCCGCGATTCTATCTTGAAAGAATGGCAGGCAGGTTTTAAAAAAAATGAGGTTTATACCAGTAAATCAACTTATCCTAAAACCATAACCGGTATTGAGGCCGTAACATTTCAAAATAATGTTAGCTATGGCTTTATTGCAGCCTACGTATGTATACTGCTTATTCTGATTGTCCGGATAGGCAGTCAAAAAGCAAACCCGCGCAGGCGGGTTATTTCTCAGCGCACGGTTTTGCGCTTTTGCATATTGGTACTGTTGACCGGGCTATTAGATGTATTTGAAAATGTAGCCACCAGCAAAATGCTGCAACAATTTAAGCTTGGGGAAAACTTAGCCGACTCATGGGTTATCGCTGTGGCCGCATATATCAAATACCTGCTGCTAACTATTGTGCTGATAAAGCTGATGTATGAGGCATTTAAGTTGGGCAAACCCCGGTTTTGGCTCGACTATGTATCGGCCTGGTTGTGGAGATTACTCAGGTACTCATGGCGGTTTCGTATCATATTGTTTACGCTGTGTATTTTTATGATGGCGCTTTTTATCAGCGGCCAGGTGCAGGATATGTTATTGTCAATCAATACATCACCTTGGGCCAGTTTTTATTTTCTGGTAGTAGTTAGTTTGCTGGCAATTATGTGTTGGCATTTGCCCAAGGCAATTGATAATGCCATAAAAGTGAGCTATGCAGGTTTTTTTGTAGGTCCTGTTGATTTTGATAATGTTCGTTTGCCGGCAGGGGCAAGGCCATCTCTAAAAGTTGATACCGGGCGGCTGTTTGGTGCCGCCGGTTTTTTGATCCCTGCGGCGGGTATCCTGCATACCATGAATACTTATCATATTGATTATCTGTTAAACGGAATTTCGCCGCTGGCTCTCTTAACTGCCACCCTCATCTTTTATAAAATGACATTGCATTATCGGTGGATTGATAAGTTATATAAATCCGGAGACAAGGTTATTCAATGGCGTTTCTGGCTAAGTATGGCCCTGTTGTTGCTCCCCATGATCATTTGGGGCAGCAGCCCGGGTAAACAAAACCGCGAGCCTTATTTTTTGGCTTATTTATCGCTTGATCTGTTTTTTTTGTCGGCCATGTTTATGATCATCGCAACATTGCGTACTTCTTTTGCAGCAATTGCTAAGTGGCGTATTGCACCCTGGGTTGCTTTGGGCGGGGTAGCTGCCACATTGTTTTTTGTGCTATGCAATTTTCCACCGGTTTTAAATATGGTTACCAGTAACAACCGCTTTTATACCATGCCGGTAATACTGTGCGCGGTTATAGGCTATTTGTTATTCTTTTCCTTTTTATTATTTGCAGGTAAAAAAACGGGTGTCAGCATCATTACCTTTTTATTGTTATTTACACTTTACAGGTCGGTAAGTACTATTACCGCTTATCATGAAGTACATATTGAGAAGCAGGACAACTACCATAAATCGCTTGATTCATTAAATAATTATACAGAGCAGTGGCTCAACAATCGTAAACAGGACATCACGGCTTTTGTTGAACGGAATCCAGGTAAACCATACCCTGTATTTTTTGTGAACGCGTATGGTGGTGGTTTGCGGTCCACGGTATGGACAACTATGGTTATAGGCGCGCTGGATAGCCTCATAAAAAGCAGTTATAAAGGCGGCGCAACGATTAAGGATTTTCAGCATAATGTATTTTCTTATTCAGGAGCTTCCGGTGGTACCATA
>NZ_JBCECK010000031.1:0-44862 GCF_039207105.1 Mucilaginibacter sp. | reverse complement strand
ATTTTTCCAAATCCTTTGGAAGCACCTGTAATAAAAATAGTTTTTGACATATGGATAATCTTAAATATTATGACCCAAAATTATCGGCAAATCCGTAGCTATATTTATACAAAAGTGGGTAATGATGATACAAAATAACGGTGTCTATTTGTCCAATTTGTACGCAACTGCCAAGGTTGTTCTGAACCCTTCCGACCTGTTTATGGCCGAGGTTTCCTGCATACCTTTCAATTCAATAAATAAACCTGTAGGGCTTAAATAGCCAATACCAGGTCCAACTGCAAATACACGTTCTTTGGTATTTTTTATGTGATAGGTATCCTGATAATAGTGAGTACTACCGTTATAGGAATCCTGCAGCAGTTGGTTTAGGTAATAACCCGCTATTTCAAGTGTTACTCCTGGCGCAATGGAATATTCGGCCGAATAGTTAAAATTATAGGTTATCCCAGGCTTTGCCTTTGTACCAATCTCATCAAAATAGTAGGTAAGGTGATGGCGCATGCTGAATGATAAATTTTTTGTTGGGCTAAGGGTAAAAGTATAATGCGGGAAAATGCGCCAAATATGCGCCCCGGGATTAATATCATAGCCCAATTGGTAAGCGCCTGTTGGTATACCGAGATCAAGCTCCAGCCGGTTAGAGTAATTCATCCCCCAAAGTTTTTTATTTGACCACTGAATAAGCAGACCGGTAATTACATCGCCCAACGGGTTAGGATTAATTGTTGGCATTACGCCATTACTTCCAGTTACTGAAAGTTTCACCAACGGAACAATGGTAGTATATCCTAAATTGCCTCCCAGGAATTTGGCTTTGCTAATGAATATAAGCTGCTGCATGGCCAGTATTGAATTGACCTGTGGCGCATCAGTGATTGTTTGGCCGAAACTGTTTTTGAAATTATTGGATTGATACGCTTGGACAAACTGCATATAATACCATCCCGGCCCGGGGGCGTTGCCATCCTGCATATTAGTAATACCCAAATTGGTTGGCGGCAAACGTGGATCCTGGGCCCAGGCTGATAAACCGGCCACCAGCATCAAAAACATTAAAACAGTTATTTTATAATATAAACGATTATAAGTACCTGTAAACCAAATTTTTTGTTGACGTAAAATATATAGCAATAGTTTCATATTGTTTTGTATTGAGGAGCAAATTGACCGCCCCAATACAAAGGTCATTTAACTATACGGCTAAAAAATGTAGATTTTACAGGATCATCTGTAAATTTCAAAGGTAGCCAGGCTAACAAAAAACACTTACCATCAACGTTATATAGGTACACTAAACTGCAAACTGGCGGCAGCATCCAGAATAATAATTGTAGCCGACCCGGGTGTAAAAGGTATAAAAACTTAAGGTACATTAAACAACGTAAAATTTTTAATACAAATTAACTTAAAGGGTGCTTGTTCACGTGTACTAATTGTGACCACTCACGCACACACGTATCTTTATTATCTATTTATACTATCGCTATCAATATCTATGCAAGAAGAAAAAATCAAAGTATTTAACAGAATCTACGACCTTTTTAAGCACCTTGATGTATCAGTGGCACAAATTGATGTCAATACAGATTTTACCGCTTTCTATGTTAAGGAACTTAAACCACTACCATTTAAATCTCCTGTTTGCCGGTTAAATTATTTTGTATTTAACTTTACTAAACATGGCCGCGGTAGTTACACCATCGATGAACAAACTTTTGAAATTAAGCCCAACACCATTCATTTCACTAACCCGGGCCACTGCCGCGTTTTTGAATGGACGGAGGTAAACGAGGTTTTTCTGATCACCGTGAGTGAAAGTTTTTTAAAAGCGAATGTTCATAGAGATATTTTTGAAGAGTTCCCTTTTCTGCTTTCAGAAACTTATCCGGCAAAGGTAGTGAGCTCTGAGGTATTTGCTGAATTTGAGTATCTTTTCAAGCAGATACACCAAGTTTATCTATCTTCTACCCCTTACCGCACTCGCCTTATCGGTACTTTGTTAGTAGCTATGCTTTTAAAGATCAAAGAATATTTCTGGCTTGATTATAACCCCATATGTGAGGGCAACCGCAGCTCGCAAATTGTGAAAAACTTTAAACGCTTATTAGAAAAACACTATCGGGATCTGCATTCGGGCAAGGTTAATCAGGTGTTCCGGGTTCAGGATTATGCCGATGCTCAGAACCTGCATCCCAACTATCTCAGCAATGTTATCAAAAGCAAAACCGAAAGACCTATCGGTTCATGGATCGCGGAAAAAACGATTATTGAAGCTAAATCGTTATTGCAAAATTCAAATGTATCTGTTAAAGAAATTGCCTACAACCTGGGCTTTACCGATGCTGCTCACTTTGCTAATTACTTCAAAAAACATACAAATACATCCCCATTAACCTTCAGAAAAGCATACGCTACCATTACATCTTAGAATTATGCAAGTATTGCTTTATTAGTTACAACTTTCTGGTTCATATAAACATGACCTTTGTTTTGTCAAACAACAACAATAACAATCAAAACATAAAAAGTCATGAAAACGCTATCAGAAAAAGTAATTTTAATAACCGGATCATCTAAAGGTATTGGAGCAGCAGTAGCTAAAAAAGTAGCCGGCGAAGGTGCTAAAGTAATTATTAACTATGCAGGTGGTGCCCAGGCAGCCGAAGAAACCGTTAATGAGATAAAAGCAAATGGCGGTGATGCCATAGCCCTGCAAGCCGATGTAAGCAAGGCTGATGAAGTAACAGCCATGTTTGATGCCGCTATTGCCCACTATGGTAAAATTGATGTACTGATCAATAACGCGGGCATCATGATCACCAAATTACTGAAAGATACTACCGTAGAAGAGTTTACACGCCAGTTTGAGATCAATGTAACCGGTACTTTTAATACTCTGAAAGAAGCCGCAACCAAACTGGCCGATAACGGATCGGTAATCAACTTCTCTTCTACCCAAACCCGTGTATTAACCCCTACCTATGGCAGCTATGTGGCCACCAAAGGAGCGGTAGAACAACTTACCCGTGTATTTGCTAAAGAGGTAGGCGCACGCGGAATCAATGTGAATGCCGTACAGCCTGGCCCCGTTAATACCGAACTGTTCACCAAAGGTAAATCTGAAGAAGTAATCGCCCGTTTGAATTCTATGAACGCCTTTAACCGCCTGGGCGAACCTGAAGATATTGCCAAAGTGGTGGCCTTTCTGGCCAGCGATGATGCCAAATGGATCAGCGGACAAATTATTGGCCTGAATGGCGCGATGGCTTAATCTTAAGTAAAAAGTCAAAATTAAAAAGTCAAAAAAGAGGTTCGGAAGTCCGGAAGTCGAAAGTCCGGAAACCAAATCATTGAATAAGCAAAACAACTATTAAAAACAATCTTCCGGACTTCCCGACTTGCGGACTTTCGGACTAAAAACTAAAAATCATGAACTCATTAAGAAACAAAGTAGCCCTTATTACCGGCTCAGCAAGAGGTTTAGGCAAAGCAATCGCAGAACGTTACGCATCATTAGGTGCCGACATCGTTATCAATTATTCACGCGATAAAGCAGCTGCCGATGAAGTAGTAAAAAACATTACTGATTTAGGCGTGCGCGTAATTGCAGTACAAGCCGATGTGAGCAAAGTAGCCGAAATTGAAAAATTATTTACAGAAGCTAAAAACGCCTTCGGCAAAATAGACATCGTGGTGGCCAATGCCGGTATTGAAATGGTGGAAACACCGGTAACCGAATTTACTGAAGAACAATTTGACCGCTTATTCTCTATCAATACCAAAGGCACCTATTTTACCATGCAACAGGCCGCCAAGCAAATTCAGGATAATGGCCGCATCATTTATATCGCATCTTCAACAACTTCGTTCCCGGTACCTGGAATGGCGGTTTACGGCGGCAGTAAAACTACCCCACGGTATCTGGTTGATATCCTGTCAAAAGAGATTGGTTATCGCGGTGTAACCGTAAACTCAATTATACCTTTCGCGGTTGATCATTCAGGAATTTTTGCCGAAGCCGATTCGTACCCACGCTTACGGAAACAATTACTTGACAGCTGCCCTATGGGCCGGTTAGCCGAGGTGGAAGATGTTGCCAACGTAGCTGAATTCTTTGCCAGCGATCTTTCCTCTTTCGTAAATGGCCAGCATTTGTTAGTTAACGGCGGTGCAACTAATTAATATGCCTTGATCAAGATCAATCATTCGTTAATACCGATGTGTAGTTGAATTGATCCATCCCCATAAAAAGTCTCAATAAAAAAGCGGCTGTTCTTATCTAGAACAGCCGCTTTTTACATTAAAACAATAGTATTATCTGGCCGATTTGTATGTCCAGGTTTCTTCAAACGATGTTCTGTTGCTACCATTTTCGGTCATGATATATTTAACCTTGAATGAAACAGGGGTAGAACCATCTGACGACATGGTGAACGCGTTTACACCACTTGCGTCAAGTACCGCGGCACGGCCGTTTGTTGCCGGTTGCCCGTAATAATTTACCACAGCGGTAATTTTATTAGAAGCACCATCAATAGTAAACAACGGGCTAAAGCTACCGTAGTAACTACCTGCGCCGCCATTTAAAATGCCGTGCCCAAATGTATTTTGCGACGGATCGTAAATAGCATCTGTGTTAGGGCCCTGAGTCCTTAACTGCATATCATGCGGGTATTGGCCTGTTATAGCTGGGTTAACCGCGTCGGTCATGGTACCGGTTACGGTGTATACCCCATCCCACTTATTTTTTAAGCTGATGATGGTAATTAACCTTGCAAAATTTGCACTGATTGTAAATCCACTTCCATCAACAATAGTTAACGGAAAAGCATAGGTTTTGGTAGGGTCTAAAGCAGCGGTATTGATCTTAACCGGAAACTGTACTTTACGTGCTCCGGCAGGTATAGTAATTTTATTTGATGCTAACGTATAACCTACTGTTGGTAATAGGGTATAGCTTTTACCATTTACCTTATTAAACTGGCTTACTGCAGCCGTATCAACACTTAAAGTAATAGTTACATCTTTACTATTAGCATCTGGTGCCGCGTAATTAACCCAAACAAAATAATCGGCAGGAGTATTTGACACGGTAAATGATGCAGCGATAGAGTTAGCCGCTTCATTACCTGAAGATGAACCGATAGGTAACTCAATAATAGGCTTGTTTTTTGTAAAATCTGGCTGAGAGTTATCTTTTAAACAACCTGATAAACCACTTATCAATACAACGCCGGTCAATAATTTATATATGAAATTCTTTTTCATGTTTATCAATTCAAATTTTGCAATTAGTTAATATCCCAGAATATCCTTGAGGTAAACTGGCTGATGGTTCCTTGTGCCAAAACGTTATCAGGGTTGTAGTTATACTCGCTTTGCGGATAAAGCATCCTTACCGGTATTTTACGTACAATGGCGGCTGGGTTATCTGAAACAGGAATATCTGAAGGGATATTTAACCTGCGGAAATCAGCCCAGCTTTCCATATCATTAATACCATTCATGGCAGCCCATTTCTGGGTCATGATCAGAGTTAACTTATTAGCTGCCTGATCCCAATTGCTCACCGCGGTAGGCATTGCAAGGTAAGCTGACGCGCTGCCTGCACCTAAATAAGTAAACGACTGCTGAACCGCGCTTTCATACAAGCTCCGTACGCTTCCGGTGATATAGCCGCGTTGAGCAGCCTCTGCCTGTAAAAACAATGATTCAAAATCAGTAAACAGTGGCTGGGCCATATCAGCACCTTTCAATATACCTGTGCCAATAGCCGAACGGTTTTGAGGGTTATCCTGAGGACTTTGTGCGGTTGGCCCAAAACGACTACCAGAATAGGTAGTACCCGCACCATCATTAATGGTGGTGTATAAATAACCCAAACGCGGATCATTATTATTCTGATAAAAGTTAATAGCATATTCGCTGGCTATATAATACCTGTGGTTATCAGTTGGTGATGATTTGCCAGCCGGTGTGTAACCAAAACTTGAATAAAATGGATTTTGCTTTCCGGTTGAATTGGTAAAGCCTGGATTTACTGAACCACCCTCACCTACACCAATAAAGCCCATTCCATTAGCGGTAATTTTCGCTATCTCACCTTTAATGTAAGCATCCCTGCCAGCTATTTCCGACTGACGTAACAGGATACGCAGTTTTAAAGTATTGGCAAACTTACCCCATTTTTGCGCATCGCCTTTGTACATGATATCATAAGCGCCATCTGAAGAACTTACCTTACCTACTAAACCTTTGAAAAGTGTTGCTGCAGTATCCAGTTTTTTAGCCAGATCTTCATAAACAGCCTGATCTTTATCATATTTAGGTCTGATAGATGCTGTTGCTTTTAAAGCATCACTGTAGGGTATATTACCAAACACATCAACCAGGTTATGATAATCATAAGCTTTCATGGTTTTTGCTATAGCCGTGTAGAAAACATCATTAGTGGCATTACCCTGTTTTTCTAAATAATCATAGTCTTCCAGGTTATCGTATAAACTGTTCCAAATACCATTAGCCGGACCATAATTGGTGGTAAACTGGTAACTGCGTTCTTCTGCAAAAGCCGCCACAGCACCGCTGTAGTTCCAATAGCCTATCCAGGCAGATGCAAACTGGTAAAAATTGCTTGACCCGGTAGTACTTCCAGCTGTTCTGTTCAACGCATTGGTTAATACCAAACCTGATGCAACATTTGTTGGGCTGTTCGGGTTCGTATTTATATCTAAATAATTTTTCGCGCAGCCTCCTAAAAGAGTAACAGCTGCCGAACAAAATAATATGAGTTTGCTTTTCATTACAGTAACATTAATTTTTTAAAGTGTAAAACTTGCTGTAAAACCATAGATGCGCGTTGGCGGAGTTTGGTTCAAGCCGGTTGATCCCTGGGCATTGTCAGTGGTGTTGTTAAACTCCGGATCGGAATACGGATTGCTCTTAGGCCTGAACATAAACAGGTTACGGCCTACCAGTGCAAAACTTGCCCTTTTAATAAATTTAATACCGCGTAAATATTCGGCAGGAACTTCATAGCCTAATGATAGCTCACGAATTTTTATAAAAGCAGCGCTGGTTACATAGTTTTGCATTACGCCATAACGGGTTGTTGAGCCTGCCCAATAATCAATACCTCCCGAGTTGGTAGTAACGTTAGTATTGGGTACATATACACCTGAACCAGGCGAAGTTTCAATTACCGAGTTAGGATATACAAAGCGTTCGCGGCCGTTAGTTGCCGAACCATAGCTGATACCTGAGAAATCCATGGTACTTCCGGCTCCGCTGTAAATAACGCTACCGCCACGATATTCTGCAGTACCAGCCAGTGTAAAGTGATGGTAACTAAAGCTTGTGCTAACACCTAATATATTTTTAGGGGTTGTTTGGCCAAATAAAAGATTGGTTTGGCTTAGTTTAGGGTATCCGCTGGTAGCATCAACAACCGTATGACCATGTCCATCTGTTTGAAAGCCGCTACCCATCAATACCGGATATGGCTGCCCAACAACAATATAGTTATCGTTCTGAATACTTAAATTAGGTAGGCCTTGGTATAAGGAAATAGCCTTATTTTGATTGTAAGAGTAATTTACACCTATGTTCCAGGTAAAGCCATTATTTTGGTTAACTATTGGTGTACCTTTTAATGAAACCTCAAAACCGTGGTTTTTGCCTGAACCGGTGTTAATGATTGCATTGGTAAAACCTGTAGCATTTGAAATGTTGATACCTTTAAGGATTTCCTGGTCGCTGGTGGTTTCCCAGTAAGCTGCGGTTTCTAATGAAATTCTATTGTTAAGGAAACCTAATTCTAACCCGATCTCTTTGGATACGGTTTGTTCCGGTTTCAAATCAGGTGCATAAACAGTGTTACCTACACTGTAACCTGCTGTATTACCGTAAGGAAATCCGCTGCCTACACTAAAGGTAGCTTGCAATTGATACGGATCAAACTGCACAGCAGATACTTTAGCGATACCACCTCTTAACTTACCATAATTTATTATTTTATTATCCTTCAGGAACGGAAGGGCATCGGTAAATACCCATGACAGATCTACAGAAGGGTAAAAAAACGAGCGATTTTCTTTCGATAATCTGGAATCCCAGTCATTACGGCCAGATGCATGTAAAAACAGGTAGTTTTTGTAGCCAACAGTTAAGTCGCCAAAAGCTCCTTCCCTACGATATTTTGTACTACCTTCTGAAACATTCGCATCGCCCGCACGTGAACCTACGTTATAAAAATCGGGGATAACCAAAAAGTCGGTACCTACAGAGAGGTTACGCACTGATTCTTGGATAACCTGAGTACCTAAAATAAGATTTGCGTTGAAATCACCTACCTTCTTTTTAAACGTAGCCAAAAAGCTGCCTTCCATTCTGCTTTTGAAATAGGAATAATCACCCTCACCTGCCTGACGGCTTTGAGGGTTTGCAATTGCCTTACCACTTTCAGTTGCAAAATCAGAATAGTTTATTGCTTGTGTAATGTTTTTGCCATTACGGTTACTTGTATTGATACCACCTTTGGCAGTTAAGTTAAGCCACGGAGCTACATCATAACTTAAAGTTAAGCTCCCCAGCAGATCATCCCGGCGCTCATTGTTGCGCACTTGCTGCAGGTAATAATATGGGTTTAAACCATAATCATTAAAATAATTATTCAGGTTACCATATAGTGAGTTGATATCGCTATACTGTGAAAGTGGAATTTCGGCAGGGGTATTGATAACGTTATTGTACAACTGCGCGTTTGATTTATCAATATTGCGCTGCGTATAATCAAAGGTATAATCAAGTTTAAACTTGTTATAGTTACGGGTACCGTTTAAACGCACTGCCGTTCTGTTTGATTTATCGCCGGGTACATATCCCTTGCTATCTACACGCTGGATATTGAAGTAGGTAGAACCATTGTCGTTACCTGTGGTAAAGCTCAGATCATTTTGCTCGTCAACACCGGTATTAAAGAATTTCTCTTTCTCGCCAGATTGGTTGCTGTAAGGAACCATCTGGATAGTACCATCAGGCAAAGGACGGCCGATTGGGCGGATGCTACCATCAAATCTATCACCAAAGTTTTGGTTTTCAAAAGGTGTATATTGCGGAAAACCGTAAATATCCTGGCCAGAACCACCACCAAACTGCGTTTGCATTTTAGGGAAATAAGCCAGCTGGTTTAATGAAGTTGTATTGGTGTAAGTTACCTCGCTGATATCTTTTTTACCATGCTTAGTTGTTACAACCATAACTCCATTTGAAGCCTCTGAACCGTACAAGGCAGCCGCGTTGGCACCCTTCAGTATGTTTACACTTTCAACATCATTAGGGTTAATGGAGTTTAGGTATGATAATGGAGCTACAACACCATCTAAAACCAATAAAGCCTGGTTATTACCCGAAAAAGAGCGGTTACCACGCAATACAACCCTAACCTGATCACCGGCATCAATTTGGTTATTGGTTTGTATGATCTGCAAACCAGCTACCTTACCTGATAGGCCTGTTGCCAGGTTAGTAGGCCTGCCTGCTGTAAGATCCTTAGCGTTTACCTGCTGGGTAGCATAACCCAACTCGCGCGATGACCTTTTGATACCTAACGCGGTTACCACAACCTCGCTTACCTGCCTAACATCGTCATGCAATACTACATCAAGGTTGGTTTTGCCATTTACAGGCACCTCTAAACGGGTAAAACCAATAAAGGTAAATACCAGTACGCTGTTATTATCAGGCACTTTGATGCTGTATTTACCATTTATATCAGTACTTACGCCTATTGTGGTACCTTTTACCGCAACTGCTACACCTGGCAATGTTTCGCCGGCAGCACTTTTTACGATACCTGTTACGGTAATGGCAACAGCATTACCTGCAGAAGGCTTGTTATCAAGTACAATGGCATCATTAACCACCTCGTACTTAATATTATGCTGATCAAGCAGGTTGTTCAGCGCGTCTTTCAGGGTGATGTCGTTCGCGTCAACAGAAACTAACTGATCTGCATTAATAACATCCTTACTGTAAACAAATTTTACGTCAGCTATGGCTGCTACTTTTTTGAGTACAGATTTTAACGCAGTGTTTTTTGCCGAAAAGTTTATATGCCGTTCTAAAGCCACACTTTGGGCCTTAGTTGTGCTGGCATATGAGGCACCCGTTATAGCAAGTGCAATGGCTAACTGACTCAGAGTGACTTTCATTATTTTATATAAGTCAATACGATCATGTAAAAATAAATTCATAGATTAGATTGTTTCTTTTGGAAAAAAATGAGACAAATAATCCCCTTCAGAGCTCTGGGGCTCTATAATCAAGAGGTGGTTTTTCTGAACAGGGGTGGTAACGACACTCCTGTTCATCTTTTCTGGTTATGGGCTGCGCAGCGTTTGTTTTTTTACATATGACTTGTTTTAAATCCTACTTTTTTTCATTTATTACTATTTTGAAATAACAATATCATTACCCTGCATGCTATAAGTAACATGCAACGATTTGGATATCATCATTAAAATATCGGGCAAATTATTGCCGTTTAAATCGGCGGTTATGTGCCGGTCGTTTAAATCCGGACTTGAGGTTTTAATATTTACCTGATAGTTATTCTGCAATGCCTTGATTACAGTGCCCAGGCTGGCATTCTCAAAAGTGAGGTTTAGCTTATGCCATATCAATAAGCCAGTTTGAGGGCTAACATTAGTTTTTTTCAGGTCTTTGTTATTTTCGGCATAAATAGCCTCCTCATCAGGTTTCAGCATTACATTTAACTTGCTGGTGTTATTTTTTTCAGCAACTGAAGTGTTATTATCATTAATACTTACTGATACTTTACCGGTTAGCACCGATACCCGGGTAAGCCGGCCAGGAATTGAGCTGATCTTGAAGCTGGTACCCCAAACCTTGGTTAATACCTTACCCGTTGTAATTACAAATGGATGCGCGGCATCTTTTGTTACTTCAAAAAATGCCTCACCACTCATATTAACCTCACGTAAACTTTTTTGAGTAAAATTAGCTGGATAACTTATAGTAGTGCCCGGCTGTATCCAGATAGTACTGCCATCAGGGAGCGTTTGCTTACTGATCAGGGCCGAAGAATTAACAATCCGGATAACGTTGACATCTTTAGCCGGGTTTATTACACTTTTTTTATTCAGGTTTGTTAAATACAATCCAAAACCCAGCACAATGATGATGGTTGCGGCTATTGACCACCACTTCCATGAAGATGATCTGTTTATTTTTACAGGAATTTCATTAATAGAGTGGTTGTCAAGATCTGTATGGCTATCCATAGCTTCGCTGATATAACTATCCAGCTTACCTTGCGCCATTAAATGAATAAAAACCTGTAACTCATCGTCAGTAAGTTTTTTATCCACGTATCTTTTAACTAAAATCCTGTAGTAATTTTCGCCCATATGTTCCGATTACACCCATAAGACAAAAAAAGAGGGTCATAGGGTAGCTAAAAGATTAACTTTTTTTTAAATAAATATTAATTAACAGATTTACTCCTGGTTTTTCGTCTCAAAAACTCAAACAATTAAAAAACATAAGTAAAAACCTGAAAAGTTTTACCTTTTAAGAAAACAAGAAAATATTAGCGCTTAAAAATGACAAACAGAAGCAGAGATACCAAAATATCCAGCTCCTTTTCAACAGATGACCGGAAAACCTTCATGGCATGCACCATATGGTTTTTTACCGCGTTTCTTGAAATATTAAGCGTAGCAGCTACCTCATCATAAGTTCGGCCATACTCGCGGCATTGTTTAAATATTTCTTTAGTACGCTCAGGCAGAGAATTAAGAGTGCGTTTTAAAAACAGGAGATATTCTTTGTCGATGATATCATCTTCGGTAACATTCCGTAATTGGATAAAACCTTTTACCACCTCTGTTATAGCAACATCTGATTTAAAAACTTCTTTTAGCCGGTTAAAAGTATGGTTGCGGGCTGTAACAAACAAATAAGCTTTAAATGATTGAACATTTTCAAGACGATGACGATTTTCCCATATCTTGATAAATATTTCCTGCGTCAGGTCTTCAGCTAAGGGTACCGAGTTAACAAATTTTATGACGAAACGAAAAATCTCACGGCTGTGCAATTCATAAATCTTGTTAAAGCTTTGCTCATTGCCCTCAATTAATTGTTGCAACAAAAATTGTTCGTTATCCGCGGAATTAACTTTCAATGTTTGGATTAGTGATTTGTCATTGCTGAAGCTCAAAATTAAAATTCAATTAACGTAATAATAACAAATTTACAAAATTTACAATAGCATGTCAAATTCAATAAACATTTAGCAATTTCAACACATACTTAATAAGTATTATTTACTATATAGGCACCTGAAAGTTCACTAATCATAAATATCAATTAATGCTTTTAAATATTGTTTAAACAGTTAATTTAAAGACACTTAAGTAAGCAATATTAATTATATATAATTATTTCAGATTGTTACTTACGAAAAGCGTGTTAATATGCACTAATCAACATTTGCGCGTCATTCTTTATTTGTATGTCATATTTCGGCATTCATATTTAAATGCCATTTATCTCACTGAACGCCCTGTACATTTGCCTCAAACCAAACATATACTATTCAAATGGAAAACACAGAAAATTTAAAAGTTACCTACCTGGGTGGCCCAACAATCATCCTGGAAATTTCAGGGATCCGCTTCATTGTCGATCCTACTTTCGATGAGGCAAATACCACTTATCCATTAGGCCCCAATTTAACAGTTACCAAAACAGCTGGCCCTGTATCAACTGATATTGGCCATATCGATGCTATACTGCTTAGCCATGATCAGCACTATGATAATTTTGATGGCGCAGGCCGCGAATTAGCCAAAAAAGTTGATAAGGTATTTATTACCGCCGAAGGTGCCGAGCGTATGAAGGGTTCAAGCATTGGTCTGCATCCCTGGGAGAGCTATATTATGGACGCACCAAATGGCGACAAGGTAACCATTACCAGTACACCAGCCAGGCACGGACCTGCAGGCATAGAAAAAATTTCTGGTGAGGTTACCGGATATATCATCACCGTGAGTGGCAGTGCAAACTATGAGTTATACATCACCGGCGATACTGTATATTATGATGGGGTTGCGCAAGTTGCTAAAAAGTATAAACCAGCTTATATATTTGCAAATGCAGGCGGAGCACAGCCAAGGGGGCCATTTTTTGTTACCATGAGCACAAATGATGTTTTAGATACATCTTATGTTTTCCCTGAGGCTATAGTAATTCCGCTGCACTATGAAGGCTGGTCGCACTATACACAGGGGCAGGATGCACTTACTCAAAGTTTTAATGCGTTAGGTATAGGCAACCGCTTAAAAATATTACCGGCCGGCATTTCAGAAAGTTTGCCTGTGTAAATACACTATAAAAGCACAGAATCTGTTAACTTGAACACCTGCTTAAATACAGTCGGTATCAAGTTAACAGATCCTTTTTATTAAAATTTAAATATGCGTACTCAAAAGGTTGATCCGGAAAATGTAGATCTGAAATTGTTTGAAACCTTCAGCGAGTTTGGTTATGAAGGGTCATCAATGGAACTGCTGGCACAGGCAACAGGATTAAAAAAAGCAAGTCTGTATCACCGTTTTCCAAAAGGAAAACAAGAAATGGCACAACGCGCGCTAAGTATTGTTGAGGAATGGATACAGCAAAATATTGTGATAGTAGCGGCTGATAAAAAACTAAAACCCGAAACCCGGCTACAAAAAATAATAACGGCAATTGATGAGTTATATAATGGCGGTGCTAATAACTGCCTGCTCAGAACTTTAACCATAGGCACAGATGCCTACAAATTTAAAGAACAGGTTAATAATTGTTTTAACCTGATTGCCGATGGCTTTGCGACTATCGCCATTGATATGGGCATATCGCCAGAAAAAGCAAAGCAACTGGCAAAAACTATTAACCCCATAATTCAAGGTTCACTTGTGTTGGCCGGAGCTACAGGCGATGTAAGTTATTTTAAAGATGGCTTGGCCAAAATCCCCCCTTTGTTGGCTATTTAATTCAAATCTTCCAGCGTTTGTTGTATTAGTTATGGTATTAATGGTACTAATTATGGAAAATTGCTTTTTGATTTTATTTTTTACCGAACGTTCGGTAATTTTAATCATTCAATAAAAACAACTTAAAATTAAATAACCATGAAAAGTCAAACACAACACCACTACCGCAACATTAATGGTGTAAACATTTTTTATCGCGAAGCAGGTCCTAAAGATGCACCTGTATTGGTATTACTACATGGCTACCCAAGCTCATCGCACATGTACAGGAACTTAATCAATGACCTGTCTGATAAATATCATTTAATTGCTCCCGATTACCCGGGCTATGGCAGAAGCGAACAGCCTCCCATCGCTGAGTTTTCTTACACTTTTGAAAACTACTCAATAATTGTACAAGAACTTTTAGATCAGCTTAATATTAAAAAATACAGCTTATATCTGATGGATTACGGCGCACCGGTTGGATGGCGCATTGCATCAAATCATCCTGAGAGGATTGATACCCTGATCGTTCAAAACGGCTGTGCTTATGACGAAGGCCTGGAAACTTTCTGGGACCCGATCAAAGCCTATTGGAAAAACAAGAATGATAAAGAGGCAGAAGCTACCTTAAGAACATTCCATGATGCCAATGGTTTAAAATGGCAATATACCCATGGCGTTCCCGACGAAAGCGTGATTAGCCCTGATAATTGGGAAATTGACCTTCGCCACCTGGAAAGGCCGGAAAACGATCAGATTCAGTTAGATATGTTTTACGATTACCGTACCAATGTTGAGCTATACCCTAAATGGCAGCAGTATTTACGTACCCATAGTCCGGAGATGCTGATCGTATACGGTAAAAACGATTATATTTTCCCTGTAGCCGGAGCAGAAGCTTATAAAAAAGATGTTAAAAACCTTGAATACCATTTATATGATGCCGGCCACTTTGCTTTGGAAAGCAACGGTAAAGAAATTGCCGATACTATCAGGCAATTTTTAGATAAAAAAACAGGAAAATAATATTAACAACATAAAAGCATACCACTGATGTTTCATGATCAGTGGTATGCTTTTATCATTATCAGTACCTTTAAAAACATTTAAACTTTGGCTATGGATACTAACCCGCACAATATATATATGGATCGTTGCTTTGAACTGGCTGCAATGGCTGCATCACAGGGCGAAAGCGCGGTGGGCTGTGTTGTTGTGCAAAACGGTGAAATTATAGGCGAGGGCTACGAGAAAAGCCGTCAGCTTAAAGATGTTACCCGCCATGCCGAAGTGGTTGCTATTTTAGATGCGATACAAAAACATGGAACCTGCGAGGGAGCGACACTCTACTCAAACGTGGAGCCTTGTATACTTTGCTCCTATGTTATCAGGCATCATAAAATCGCAGCGGTAGTATTTAATAAATACTGCGGGGAGCTGGGCGGGACTAATGAAAAATTCAATATACTAACCACTAATGCAATAAACAGCTGGATATCTGCCCCTGTTGTTCACATTTATAATGCCGACTGATTTTAATATCAGACTTAATCTTTAAATGGCCCCCTTTGCTGTATATGCAAATAAGGGTAAGCTTGGTATACTTTTAAAATACTGTTTACTCACTTTTTTAATGGTATGCTTTGTCACATTTATACTGCATTTTACTCCTGTTAATGCTTTGTTAATATCAGTGGGGTATGTTGGCAGCCAAAATATATTACCCACAAAACGTTATGTTATTTAAAAGAAAAATAAGCCCTTTCATGAGCAGGGTCTGTGCCGGATTAATGGTTATGCTTACGGCTTGCATAAACAGCAATGCACAGGAGCAATCAACTCATAAGAGTCCCTGGGCACCTACCGAATTAGGCGAGTTGCCACCCGTTGCCGGTTTGAGCAACGGCGTATGGTTAAAAGGCGAGCTTCACCTGCACTCCAGTCATAGTAAAGAGTCATCTAACAACCCAATCTCAAAAATAGTTGCCTTCTCCAAATCTGTAGGTATGGATTATATCTGCATTACCGATCATGACAACCACGTGGATGGCGATATTGCGCACAATACCTGGGCCGATCCTGATTTCAAATCAGACAATTCGCTCATTATGCTATACGGTGCCGAGTGGACAACCACGCGCGGTCACGGCAATGTTTTTTCAGCTAAACCATATGATCATCAGCGACTGTATGACGTTCGTGATCAGCGCGACGTAGTTGTTGGTGCCGTGAAGAAAGAACTCGGCGTTCATCTATCGGCCAATCACCCGAGCGGAAAAGACCATTTCGGATACTCATATGATATGGTTAACTCTATCGAAGTATGGAACTCGGCTGTTTGGCCAAAAAATGCCAATGCCATCATGATCTGGGACGATATGCTTTCATCAGGTCGTAAATTAACTGGTCGCGGCGGAAGCGATGCTCATCACGGCGTTCCTGACAGCCCTGATAAAGCAACCAAAAACAGCTACCAGGCCAAAGCCAACTATGTGGGCACACCTACCACATGGGTATTTGCTACGGCACGTACTTCGCAGGCTATTATTGACGCACTTACCAATGGTCGCGTTTGTGTAAGCTCAAACCCATACGCACCCCGTGTTGAATTTTACGCCGACATTAACCAGGATGGCAAAATGGATATGATGATGGGCGACAATGTTAAAGCTACAGGTAAACCGGTAAAATTTCAGGTAAAGCTAACAGGTAACACCGTTGCCGACGCAACTTACACCGTTAATGTTGTTAAAGATGGTAACCCTTTTGGTACCTTTAAAGCTACAGGTAAAGCACCTACCGTTGAATTTACGGACACACCAAAAACAATCGGCCGTACTTATTATCGTGTTACCGTAGAAGGCCCGCCTACAGCCTATCCGCAAGTTCCAGAATCGGCAGCCTTGAGCGGCAATATGGTTGGCTTATCAAATCCTATCTACTTCAACTTCGACCCGAATTTTTAATTTCTGACAAACTCTATTTTAAAAAGCCTGCAATATTCATTGCAGGTTTTTTTATTTCAAGCTATTATGCTTAAATTCAAGTAAATAAAAATTATACGGGTAACTAATCCATTTATTAAATCGTAAGTCAAACACAACAAGTGTTCAGAAGAAGTAAAAACAAAAAAAGGTTGTCATTTCGAGAGAGCATGGGCGGGAATGCGTGTAGCGCGACCGAGAAATCTTATACAATATACTGGCAGACTTACTGCTCGTATTAAATTTCTCCTTGTTCCTCGTCGAAATGACACCTCCTTCTATTTTTTCTGAACGCCTTCAAAACAAGGGCGAATGTTAGGGTAAGTTTGTACTTAAGGTCATATTCATTTAGCTATGTTCATTACAGGTTAAAATAAGTTAAATAAATATGACTGTGTATCAACTTAGCTTAAGCACAAGCGCATAGTTTTTGCTATATATTTGTTATATAATTTAAAGTCATGCAAAGGAAATTAATCATCATTGCCAGCTTGCTCATCAGTAGTTTTTATAGCGGGGTAGTACATGCCCAGCAAACCACCAAACTGGCGCCAGATCAAAACCCAAGGTATCTGGAAAGCGAGTATAAATATGTCAGAAATGCAGACACTCTGAACAGCCTGCATGGCACTACCATTCAAAATACTTATAAAGCCTATGACTGGTATGAGGCCAAATTAGTACGCCGCCAGCAAAACCGCGAATGGCGTCATCAGGAACGTCTGAACGGATATTATGACTCTCCATCATGGGGTCTTTACGGTGGGTACTCTTATCCATACAGTAGCTTTGGCTATGGCTGGGGTAATGGCTACGGAAACCGCTGGGGCGGTTGGGGCGGCCGCCGCTGGGGTGGCCGGGCCAGCATTGGTATTGGCTATGGCTGGTAACAATTTAAACTTAACACAATCTAAAACATCATAAAACCCACGATTAAACACAAATGAAATTAAATAAACTTTTAACAGTTGCTGCCATTGCAGTTTCAGGGATGCTTATCGCATCATGCTCCAGACAAGTTACCCGCTTAAGTACAGACGAAACCATAGACATTAGCGGTAACTGGAATAACAGCGACTCCAGAATGGTTGCTGCCGACCTAACTGATAAAATATTAAATGCCAATTGGATAAATACCCATCAGGAAGAACATCAGGGTAAAAAACCGGTAGTTATTGTAGGCTTTGTTCAAAACAAAAGCCATGAACATATTGATGCCGAAACATTTGTAAAAGATGTGGAAAGCGCATTTATCCAAACTCAAAAAGTACGCTTGGTACAGGGCGGCAAAAAACGTGAAGAACTGCGGGCTGAGAAAGCCGATCAGCAAACCAACGCCACAGTTTCAAGTATGAAAAAATTTGGTTTGGAAAGCGGTGCCGATTACATTTTGCAAGGCTCTATCAATTCAATTGTTGATGCACACAAACGTCAAAAAGTGGTTTATTACCAGGTAAACCTGGAACTTACCAATATTCAAACTAATGAAGTTGTTTGGATAGGCGAAAAGAAAATAGCCAAGTACGTTAAAAACTGATCCAGCATTTTTCATTGCCCTGAACCTTGCAACCCAACGTTCAGGGCAATTTATATTTCATAATGATAAACATTCGTAGGTATATTCTCCAGGCATCGTCTGTAATAGGGTTGATGCTTTTTTTGTTAGGCTGCGCATCTTACAACGACCGCATTATTCCGTACTATAAAAATATTTCGGCAGGAAACTATAAGGCGGCAGAAACCGAGCTCGACAAAAACAGCCTCCTGCAAAAGCCGCGTAACCAATTACTTTTTTTAATGGAAAAAGGCCGCGTAGCGCACCTGAACGGAGAATATAACAACAGTAACACATATTTTAACCAGGCCGATTCGCTATTAGAACAAGGCTTAACGAGTACCGCTGATGAAGCGGTAGGTGTATTGCTGAACCCGATGTCGCAAAGGTACAAGGGCGAGGATTTTGAAAAATTCATGATCCATTACTATAAAGCCCTTAATTACATGTACCTGAACAATACTGAAGATGCTATAGTTGAAGCCAGGCGCATCAGCCTGCAGGCTCAGGAACAAGGCGATAAATTCAATAATAAAGATAAGCGCTACAGTAACGATGCGTTTTCGCTCATGCTGCAGGGTATGCTTTATGAAAGCAATAACGATATCAACAATGCCTTTATATCATACCGTAACGCGGCCGAAATATATTTGAAAGCTCCTGATAAAACTTATTATGGTACGCCCATGCCTTTAGGATTGCAGCAAGACGTAATTCGCACGGCATCACTAAACGGCTTTACCACCGAGGCCGATCAGTTTGAAAAAACATTTGGCATCACCTATCAGCCTCAAAAACCAAGTGAAGGCGGCGACCTGATATTTTTCTGGGAAAATGGCCTTGCACCGGTTAAAACCCAGGTTGATCTGTTTTTTAGTTTGATCAGGAACAGTGATGGCGATCTCTTTTTTACAGATGCGGCAGGCGGCCTGGTACTCCCCTTTTATTACAACGGCGATCGGAACAGAGTGAATACCAAATCGGTAGAAAGCTTACGGGTGGCCTGGCCTAAGTATGTAGCGCAAACACCTTATTTTTCAAGTGCTATAATTACAGCCAACCAAACCCAGATTCCGCTGCAAAAGGCCGAAGATATTAACCAACTGGCCTTTAAAACCCTACAGCAGCGCACCCTTAACGAAATGGGCAAAATATTAAGCAGGCTCGCAGCTAAAAAAATTGCCGAATACGCGTTGCGAGCAAGTGCCAAAAGCGGCGATGGCAAAAACAACTCCTTATTAGAAGGATTGGGCTATGGCGTGCAACTGTACAGCTTATTATCTGAAAAAGCCGATACCCGCAACTGGCAAACCCTGCCGGCCAATATATCATACGCCCGCATCCCATTGCAAAAAGGCGAAAACCAAATAACCATCACCCTAAAAAATGCCCGCGGTACTGATGAAACCAAAACCATTAAGGTAAATGGCACAGGCAGGCTGCAGTTTTATAATTATTCAACATTAAGATAGGTTGTAAACAAGGACCTATGGCTTTCCAACAGCGGATTAAACAATATAGGAATCCGATTTTGTCATTGCGAGCGTAGCGTGGCAACCGCGAACATTACAGAGAAACTTGGGTAATTCGCGATTGCTTCGTCGTTCCTCCTCGCAATGACGAATTTTAATATGATATCAATTCAACCCCCTGCTGTCCGAAGTCTCTGACTTCGGACTTCTATGCTTGTAGTCTCAAGACTACAGTTTTGGTTGCAAACTACAGGCATAGAGATTCGAAATCAGAGACTTTGAACAGCGAATCCCGGTTCAAACGTAGATTCACATTACATGTGTCTTTTCAGCTCTTTAACTGTTATATTTATGTGTGGTAAACCCCAATCAACCTAAATATAAGTCATGGCGCAAAACAAAACAACTGAAACTAATGTCAGTGTCACCGATTTTTTGAACACCATAACCGACGATACTAAACGTTCCGATAGCTTTAAACTGGTAGAGATCATGGAAAATCAAACTGGTTACCAAGCCAAAATGTGGGGGCCAGCCATTGTGGGCTTTGGCAGTTATCATTACAAATATGAAAGCGGCCGCGAGGGCGACGCTCCACTGGTTGGGTTTTCGCCCCGTAAAGCCGAAATTTCTATTTACCTTATGCTGAACCAGATTGAACGAGAAACACAACTTACCAATTTGGGCAAATACAAAACCGATGGCGGCTGCATCCGCATTAAAAAGCTACAGGATATTGATATAGATGTACTTTTGAAAATAGCCTCGTCGTCAATAGCCTATTTAAAAGAGAAGTATCCCGCTTAACAGAGTTTACCTATTCCTTACAGCTATACGGTTTTTAAACAAGCTGTTCAGTTTCTTGTTAAGTTGAAATGAAACATCAGCACAGGCCTTACCAACCTATTGAAAACTACGGCATTATCGGCAACCTTAAAACGGTGGCACTGGTATCACTTTCCGGGTCAATCGATTTCATGTCATTCCCACGGTTTGATTCACCAACCATATTCGCCGCCATGCTTGATGCCAACACCGGCGGTTACTTTTCCATTGAACCGCAAATGAAAAATTATAAAAGCAAGCAGTTATATATTCCGGGTACGGCCGTGCTGCTTACCCGTTTTTTTGCCGACGAGGGCATAGCCGAGATCATTGATTACATGCCTATGAACAAGGCCACCGGAAACTCGCAAAGCAATATCATTCGTAAGGTAAAAACCATCAGGGGGAGCATCACTTATAAAATGCACTGCTCGCCCCGGTTTGATTATGCCCAGGCCAAACATAAAAGCAAATTAAGCGGCAATCATATCCAATTTTCGTCAATTAATGATGGCAATGCCAGCGTTAGGCTTATTGCTGATATACCGCTGCAATTAAAAAATAAAGATGGCTATGCAGAATTTACGCTTGAGGAAGGAACCATTGCCCACATTGTTTTAGAATCTGTTGAGGAAGGCGATGAACACCATTTCCGGGATATTGACCATTACGCTAAACATACCTATACCGAAACCATCAGCGACTGGCGCCAGTGGGTGAAGAAATCAGCGTATTCGGGCCGCTGGAGCGAATTGGTACACCAATCAGCTATAACCTTAAAGTTGCTAACGGCCTGTGAGTTTGGATCTGTAGTGGCGGCCGCCACGTTCGGGCTACCTGAAACAATCAAAGGCAATCGCAACTGGGATTACCGTTTCACCTGGATCAGGGACGCAGCTTTTACCATGTATGCCTTTTTACGCTTAGGATTAAATGAAGAAGCAACGGATTTTTTAAAATGGATATTTGACCTTTGCAAGGAGAACAAACTACAGCTGATTTATGGGGTTGATGGCGGTACCGAACTACAGGAAACCGCACTCGATCATTTGGAGGGTTACCAGAAATCGAAACCGGTACGCATAGGTAATGCTGCCGTTAATCAGTTACAAATTGATATCTATGGTGAGTTGATTGACACTATTTACATCTACAACAAATCATACAAACCCATAACATTTGAATTTTGGTCGCTGATATGCCAGCTGGTTGATGCCGTGATTCGCGACTGGCAGTTGCCCGATCATGGCATATGGGAGATCAGGAGCGAGAAACGGGAGTTTTTGCACACACGCCTCATGTGCTGGGTAGCTATGGATAGGGCCATAAAAATTGCCGAGGACCGTTCGTTCCCCTACCCCGTGCTGGAATGGACTGAAGTTCGCGATAAAATTTATACAGACATTTACCATAATTTCTGGAACGAGGATATCAAAGCCTGGGTACAGTATAAAGGTGCCAGTGTTGTTGATGCCAGCGTATTGCTGATGCCCTTAACACATTATATATCGCCCCTGGAACCCCGCTGGCTTTTAACTATGGATGCTATTGAAAATAATCTGAAACTTGATGTACTGCTTTATCGTTACCAAAACGCGGCAGAAAAAATTGATGGCCTTGATGGTGAAGAAGGTACATTTAATCTGTGCTCATTCTGGTACATTGAGGCGCTGGCCAAAAGTGGTAAAATAGACCAAGCGGTTGAATCTTTCGAAAAAATGATGGGGTATGCCAATCACCTCGGTCTTTTCAGCGAAGAGTTGGGCAAAAAAGGCGAGCATCTGGGTAATTTTCCACAAGCTTTTACACACCTGGCTTTGATTAGCGCTGCTCTTGAACTGGATAAGCAGATAAGCCGCATTATTTAAGATCCAAAATTTTATAAATCACAGACAAAATTTTATAAAACATATCTCGCCTAATAGCTTAGCTTTGTTTTAAATGAAGAAAGCGGCCATAATAAGTCTTACAGCGTTTTACCTGTTACTCACCACAGGGATGTTTGTATGTATGATACACTGTGCCGGCGAAAGCATTTTTCAACCCAAAATGACTATGGCCATGCACCCTAATGATAACCATCATCAGGGAAAACATCAGCATAAACCAAATGATAAAGATTGTGATTGCTGCAAAAAGCATGGCAACTACGTAATTAAAGAAAACATAAAACCGGCAACTGTTGATCTGCAAGCTCCGCAGTTAGCTGCCTTAATTCAGCAGTTTAATTATATAACTGTCGCTAAGAATTACTCCCCAGTTTACTCGCCCGAATTACCCTATGGAAAAGCTCCTCCGGGTATATCCGGCAAGTTTATTTCTATAAAACTACGTTCCCTCCAGATCTGATCAATCATCAGTCAGTTGTTATACAACCTGATATTCTATTGCCCTGTTTTATTTCTATTTTAGAAACATGCTATCGCATTCAATAAGCGCTATTGCCCATTTGATGCTATACGTCAATAAGTAAAAATTCAAATCATTTTAAAATTAAAATCATGAAACCTTTAAAAACACTCATCATATTATTAACTGTATTAGTTTCTTATTCAAGCGTTAAGGCCCAGGATAACCCTGCGGTTACGGCCGTTAACAAGGTATTAGCTGCTTATCTTGACGTTAAAAATGCTTTGATAGCCGATAACTCCGCTGTTACAAAAGCTAAAGCAAAAGACCTGCTGACCGCTGTAACCGCTGTACCGATGGATAAACTTACTGCCGATCAGCACAAAACCTGGATGACGTATTTTGAAAAACTGCAGTTTGACAGTCGCCACATCAGCGAAAGTGATGCCATTGATCACCAGCGCGAGCATTTTACCAGCCTGTCAAAAAACATGTATGAGACTGTTAAAGCTTTGAAATTAAATACCTCAACTATTTACGAGCAATATTGCCCTATGAAAAAAGCTACCTGGTTAAGCGAAAGCAATGCCGTTAAAAACCCTTACTACGGCAAACAAATGCTTACCTGTGGTAGTACAAAGGAAACATTAGCTCCGGCTAAGTAATATTGAGGACTATATGAAAAGCTTATTTTTAATTGGCGTTAGCCTGCTGCTATCGGCATATGCTTTTAGCCAGCATCATATGAGTATGCCAATTGATAAAGGGACCGCGGCTGAACGAAAGCCCTTTTACACCAAAATTGGCAACAGGGAAATTTATCATTTATACATTAACGATACCTCTGTAAACTATACCGGTAAAGCCAGACCTGCTATGGCTATCAATGGCAGCATCCCGGCGCCTACCCTCACTTTTACTGAGGGCGATACCGCTGAGATCTATGTACATAATAACATGATGATGGAAACCTCCATCCACTGGCATGGCTTGATTTTACCTAACCGGTATGATGGAGTATCGTACCTAACCACATCGCCTGTAAAGGCAGGCGAAACGCATCATTATAAATTTCCGCTGGTTCAGCATGGTACTTACTGGTATCATTCGCACACCATGACGCAGCAACAAAGTGGTATGTATGGCGCGTTTATCATCAACCCCAAACAGCCCATTCCTGTAAAGGATTATACCCTGTTACTAAGTGACTGGACCGATGAAAATCCCGACCAGGTACAGCGTTTACTGCACAATGCCAGCGATTGGTTTGCCATAAAAAAAGGCAGCACCCAAAACTACCTGGAGGCTATTAAAACAGGTCATTTTAAAACCAAAGTTGGCAACGAGTGGAAAAGAATGAACGCGATGGATGTGAGCGATGTGTTTTACAACCGCTTTTTCAGCAATGGTAAGGTTCAAAATACTGCCCCTCAGTTTAAGGCAGGTGATAAAGTGAGGCTGCATGTGGTCAACGGTAGTTCATCAACCTATTTCTGGCTTAATTATGCCGGTGGAAAGATCACCGTAGTAGCCAATGACGGCGAAGATACCGAACCCGTTCAGGTGGACAGGCTCATCATTGCCGTTGCCGAAACTTATGATGTAGAGATTACCATCCCCAAAGATGGCAGCTATGAGTTTTTGGCTACGCCCGAAGATCGGACCAATTTCACCTCTTTGTGGCTTGGCCAGGGTATGCAACATAAAGCGGCTCATTTACCTAAACTCAAATATTTTGAGGGTATGAAAATGATGAACGATATGATGGATATGAACGGCAACATGAAGGGAATGGACGGCATGGTGATGAACAACCAGGTGATGGACATGAATACCGTAATGTACCCCGAAATAACCGGTGATGCTGAAAAACCCGCGACCAAAAAAGGTGACCACGTAGCTAAAATGGACCATCAGATGGGCGACATGAAAATGGACGATATGCCGGGTATGAACATGGCCGGAAGTTCATCGGGCGATATAGTTACCCTTAATTATGGTATGCTTAAGTCAACCAGGGTTACTACGCTGCCTGCCGGACCTACCAAAGAGTTAAAGTTTGATTTAACTGGCAACATGAACCGTTACGTTTGGACCATTAACAACAAAACGGTATCAGAATCTGACAAGATATTGATCAAAAACGGTGAAAATGTACGTATCATTTTATACAACAATACCATGATGCGCCACCCAATGCACCTGCACGGCCATTACTTCCGGGTGCTTAACGGACAAGGTGAATACTCGCCATTAAAGAACACGCTGGATATTATGCCGATGGAAAGGGATACCATTGAGTTCAGGGCAACAGAAAGCGGCGACTGGTTTTTCCATTGTCATATTTTGTACCATATGATGAGCGGTATGGGGCGTATATTCAGTTATGAAAACTCGCCGCCAAATCCCGAGATCCCCGACCCGGCAGCGGCCATCAAAAAAATATACGCCGATGACCAGCACTTTTATGCATCAGCGAGGGTAGGACTGGAAAGCAATGGTAGTGATGGTACAGCAGCCATTGCCAACACCCGCTGGAAGTTTTCAACCCTATGGCATCTTGGTTTGCACGACTATGACGGTTATGAAAGCGAGACAATGATCGGTCGCTACTTTGGGCAAACGCAATGGCTATACGCTTACGGAGGTTTTGATTATCACTATAAAAAAGAGAGTGGTAAGGAAAAGAACCTGTTCGGTCAGATCAGCAATAAAAACAACCGCCATACAGTAATTGCCGGTGTAGCTTATACTTTGCCTATGCTGTTAGTTGCCGATGCCCGTATAGATGGTAATGGTAAGCTCAGGTTTCAGATAAGCCGTGATGATGTACCGCTTACCAGCCGCCTGCGTTTCACATTTATGGGCAATACCGATAAAGAGTATTCAGCAGGCTTCAGATACATTGTTACCCGCAACTTTGCCTTCTCTACCCATTATGATAGCGATATGGGCTTAGGCGGCGGCCTAACGCTGACTTATTAAATTACATACGCTGTGTTTTAATAAAGGCTAATACCTTTTTAGCCTCATCAGGATATATGGCTATACGGTGCGAGTGCAGCAGATACGGCGCATCCATTTGCCCTCGGGAAGCTCCAATTTTAATAACATTGGATGCTTTCTGGGGCATATGGCAATTAACGCAATAGTTATTGATAGCGGCACCTAACTGTGGAGCCATACTACAAAAGTTATGCTTAGCCTCAGTATGGCAGTTCAGGCATTTTTGGGTATACATGGCTATGCTGCGGCTTTGGTTCACGTGCGGGTCATGACAGGTACCGCAATCCATCTTACTCATGATAAAACATTTACTTGAGGGTAACAACGTACTTTGGTTACCATGTACATCAAGCTTAGTTGGTTCGTTTTTTTCGCCAGAGAAATCTGGTTCTTTAAATGCCGCCAAATTATCACCCATTTTAAAATCAAATGCGGTACGCAGAAATGAGCTTTTCGTTCCTGAATGGCATACCGCGCAGGCATCCATTTTTTGGGCCCGGCTAAGGGAGCTGTAGGTAGTTATATATTTTGCCTTTCTATCATCAGGGTTTGCGATTTGATAATTTACATGATTGGCAGCGGGCCCGTGGCAGCGTTCGCAATCAATACCGTATATGAGCGTAGCCTTATCAAAGCCATGCTGCATTTGCGGCAGCGGAACATCGGCAATGTATGAGGTGTGGCACTCCAGGCATTGTTTCATAACCGGCCGGTTAAAGTTGATCCGCGTGGTATCATAACCAGGACTGTTTGCCCAGCCGTGAAGGGCCGAAAAGTACGATACCGGTAACTCAAATAATTGCTGGTCTTTCCAATATAAATAGGTTTGAGCATTAAAAAGCCCAATGTTTATTTCAAATTTTTCGGCTCCAATTTCCTTGCCGTTTGCATAACCTACCTGGTAAAGGCTGTCGCCCCGTTTTTGCATGCTTACTTTAAGGCCATTGCCGTACTCAAAAAAATTTGCGCCATTAACAAAACTCCCCTTAATCGTATTTTCTGATGCCGGGCCCGAGGTTTGAAAATGCGCGGTATGTACGTAGGAATTATAAATTGCGCTATGGCATTTAACACAACTGGCCGAACCCGCGTACACCTGCCCGCGCGGATCATTATCGGGCGCGCCCTGCTGGTAGCATTGTGTTAAAATAAAACTTAAGGGAATAAGGGATATTACAACAAAAAAGAAAATTCTTTTTTTAAGCATGTGTTTTTACTTCGTGAATTAAGGCGCGGCGGTTTAAATTGGTTAATGTATCAACGAGCCGGAAAAATCAGCAACAATTTAGGCCAATAATTAAATAAAACAAATTAAAATTAAATGCCATCCATTAATTAACAAAAGCAACTATGTTGCTTTTGTTAATTAATGATATATTTGTACCCTACTATAAACAATCTACTATGATAACAGAAGCCAAACCGGTCACTATACTTACAGGCTTTTTAGGTGCCGGTAAAACTACTTTTTTAAATGCTTTGATAGCGTACAAAAAGGGGCAGCAACTGGCCGTAGTTGAAAATGAATTTGGACAGGAAGGTATAGACGGCAATTTGGTGATTGGTGTTGATGATAGCTTATTTGAACTGAATAACGGCTGCCTGTGCTGTAGCCTTAACGAAGATTTTTATTCGCTTTTAGAAGTACTATGGAATGGCAAAGATGAGTTTGATGAGTTAATAATTGAAACTACGGGTATAGCCAATCCGGCTTCTGTGGCGGCGCCTTTTTTAACCAATACGCAGGTACCCTATTATTACAAGCTCAAAAGAGTAATTTGTTTGGTTGATGCCCGTAATATAGAGCAACAGCTCCGTGAAACTGAAGAGGCCCGTAACCAGATCAGTTTCAGTGATATTTTATTGATCACCAAAACAGATACAATTGAAAACGAAAAATTAGCTGGCCTCGAAAAGCTGCTGAAGGCAATTAATCCCTTTGCGGTTGTACTATCGGGTAACCGTGACCGTTATCCTTTTGATGAAATTTATAACGCGCAACGCAAAGCCGTGATACGGGTTAATTTACCCAAAAGCACTAATCGTGGTTTTGCATTACAGCATCAGCGCCACCAGCACCAGGATATAGTGTCGTTAAGCTTTAATTTTACCGAGGCATTTGATTTGCAGCTTTTATCGCATCGTTTAACGGTATTTGTTAATTTTCAGGCTAAGGATGTTTACAGGATGAAAGGGATATTTAACATTCGTGGCCAATCGCAAAGGATCATCATACAATCTGTTATTAACGACCTGGCCGTAGCCACTGGTGATAAATGGGCTAATGATGCAGAAAAAAACAGCTGCATTGTGTTCATCGGCAAAAATCTGGAACCTGCCGGGTTTGAAAAAATGTTGCGGCAGTGCTTTTATCAATCTGTCTGATTATATTTAAACAATTTACATGCATACACCGGCCTACATTACCTGGAACCCCAACCCCGATATTTTTGATCTTGGTTTTTATGCCCTACGCTGGTACTCGCTTTTATTTTTAAGCGGCTTTGTTTTGAGTTTCATTATTTTGAAAGAACGCTTTAAAAACGCGAATCTTCATCTTTACCTGCTCGAAAAATTAACCATGTATGTAGTATTGGGCACGCTTGTTGGCGCAAGGCTTGGTCACTGCTTTTTTTACGATTGGGAATATTATAGCAAGCACATTGCCGAGATATTTTTACCTTTTCAATTCGGCCCCTTTAAAGTTACCGGTTACCAGGGCTTAGCCAGTCATGGTGGCGGTATTGGGATATTTTTAGCTCTTTTTTTGTATAATCAGCGTTTTAAAAAGTACGTTAACCTGCTCTGGATCATGGATCAGCTGGCCTTGGTTGTTCCGCTGGCAGGTTGCTGCATCAGGCTGGGCAACATCATGAATTCAGAGATCATCGGCAAACCAACTCATGTAAGCTGGGCTTTTATTTTTGTACAGAATGATAGCATCCCCCGGCATCCTGCGCAACTTTATGAGGCCCTGTCATACCTCAGCATATTTATTGTATTGAATCTCATAGCACGTTACAAGCCATCAAAAAATGGCTTCCTGCTGGGTGTATTCCTGATGCTTACCTTCACCGCCCGCTTTTTATTAGAGTTTGTAAAGGCCGATCAATCAGATTTTGAAGCAAATATGGCTTTAAATATGGGGCAGCTATTAAGTATCCCATTTATATTGGCAGGCTTAGCTTTGATTACCTTCAAAAGATCAGGTAACAGCAAACCAAATTATGCGGAACACGAAGTTTAGGTCATTAAAAAACGCCGCGGTACATTACCGGCGGCGTCTCTTAAATCAAATTTTAAAAACGGCCTAAATCTGCCATTATCTTTATTGGTAGCTTATCCTATCCTTAGTTATCATCAATTATTTTAAAAACGCTTTAATAACCTTTGCACGGCTTTGGCCCTTGTTGGTTAACACGTATGATTTTGCAGCAGCAGGAACCACAAAAGTTTCCGCGTAGGCAAAAACCTGCTCAGTTCCATCATCAGTTTTAACAGCTACAGCCTCTCCCTCAACCAGCATCATTACGTGGCATTGGTTATTGGTTTCCACTGAAATCTCCTTATCAAACTCCATGCGGTGAACATCATAAAAATGCTCCTTGTGTGTAGGTACATGAACCAACTGCCAGTCTGCGCCTTGTTCAATAACCGTTTGTTTTGATATCAACTCGTCCTGCACCTTTTGCCCCTTGCGGCTAAAGTCAAGATTGTTGAATGCATGCTCTATATTAATTGGGCGCGGGTTGCCGTCAAGATCAAGCCTCAACCAGTCATACATTTTAAAGGTAAATATGTAGGGCGTAGCGCTAATCTCCAATACCAGGTTATCGGCACCGGCACTGTGTACCGTTCCGTTAGGGATCAGGAACAGATCATGCTTTTTAGCCGTATGAGATTGTACGTAATCGGTGATCTCAATTTCCTTACTTTCGGCCTGGCTGTTTTCCAGCGCAGCTCTGAACTCCTGCGGATCGATGTTGTCCTGAAAGCCAAGATATACCTGCGCTTTACCCTGGCAATCCAGTATGTAATAAGTCTCGTCCTGGGTTATGGTTTCGCCAAAGTTATCCTGAATATATTTTAGTTTAGGATGGCACTGGATTGATAAGTTGCCGCCATCAAAGGTATCCAGAAAATCAAAACGGATAGGAAACTCATCTCTAAATTTTGCGGCATGGGCGCCTAATACCTGCTCCTGGTTATGAAACATCAGGAAATCAAAAGATACCTCCAGCAGGTAGCTGTCGCTCTCAAATACTAAACCATTTTCGGGCACGATCAACTCAAACGACCAGGCATAATTTACTACGTCCTTATTCAGGTTTTTAATGCGTTCACGTATCCAGTGTCCGCCCCATGCACCGGGTTCAAACCATGGTCTAACCCTGAACACCGATTGGCTCAAATGATTCAGGCCGGCCTTAAAATCGGCGGCATGCATCCAATTAATCGTATCAGGCCATTGACCATCGGCTATTACGGCTATTTTATTAAGATTTTGTTTTTTATGAGCGTTTAGTAAAACCCAATCAACAAAGTAAAAACGCTTATACATGCTGAAGGGCTCCTCAACACCGGTTACACCCAAATTGGTAATGGAACCTGCACGCATCCTGAACTGTAACTCATTTTTAGGCAGATCGATATAAATTAACGGAGCATTCCAGCTGCTCAATGCAGCGCCACAACCAATTACTACGTTAATATCGCATTTGCTATCTGGAATTTGCTGGGATAATTGCTCAACCTGGTACAGGTCTTGAAGTTGCAATGTACACTTGGTTCCCCAAACAGATTCGGGCGTTCCTAAAAACGGTTTAACCAACTCCTCAACCTCAGCCCCTGGTTTTAAATAGGCTGATGTTTCAATCCAGTTTACGCTTAAACCTTTTGCTGCAAACCATTCATTTAACGCAGTCGTTATCCTATCCCAGAAAACGCCTGTGTACCCATCGATAACAACCGTTTTTTTATCAGCAATGTAATTTGCAAGAGAAGCAAAGCCATTAAAAATTTTCCCAGAGCCCAATGAGCTTACCGGGTAAATATGGTATTCGTGCTGTGATGTATTCGTCCCGTTTAATTTTACGGGCATTAAATATTGAGAAGTTTTCCGAAACAAAGTTCCGCCAGTTTCCTGCTGACCGGAATTATTTGCATTAGATTGGTTAAGATTCATTTATTGTATTAATGTATGAACATATTAAATTGTATTTATAAAAATTCAGCAGGCAATCATTTTTATGAAATAGTATACAAAATAATTTGAATTGATATTTATTATGTACAAACATATAAATAATTTAACTATTCAGACAATTTTCAAATCAATTTATTTTTGTTTTACAAGATACAGACAATCAATAATAAAACGCACTTCCATTCGTCTTTATGTAGTAACAAATACAGGTATTAATTAAAATAGTTATTATTGCAAATTACTCCATTAAATGAAATACGCTATAGACCATAAAAGCCCTGTTCCTCTACATGTACAGGCCGAAGCTCTTTTAAGAAAGTTAATAGCAGAGGATGATTATCAGGAAGGAAAACTTTTACCTAACGAAGTTGACCTTGCCAAAAAACTGGCCATATCACGCACTACTTTACGACAAGCCATTAACAAATTGGTTTTTGAAGGATTGCTGATCCGCAAAAAAAGGTTCGGCACCAAAGTTGCCCAGGCGGCAGTAAGTTCCAAATCAAACAATTGGCTAAGTTTTTCGCAGGAGATGGCGCTCCGGGGCATTCCCATCAGAAACTTTGAGCTGCACGTTACCTGGGTATACCCTGATGAAATGCTGGCCAAGTTTTTTGAGATAAAAACCGACAGAAAGATATTAAAAATGGAACGCGTAAGGGGACGTTCTGATGAACCTTTTGTATACTTTGCATCCTACTTTCACCCCCGCGTTGGCCTTACCGGCGATGAAGACTTTAAAAGGCCATTGTACGAAATGCTGGAGCAGGAACACTCCGTAGTTGCTACCCTTTCAAAAGAAGAGATCAGCGCTAAAGCCGCCAGCACTTTTATTGCCGATAAACTGAGAGTTGGAGTTGGCAGCGCCGTATTACTACGCAAAAGATTTGTTTTTGACCAGGGCGAAAGACCCATTGAATACAACCTGGGCTACTATAAAGCTGATAGCTTTGTATATACTGTAGAAAGCACCCGATAACCTGATTACACCCGCACACCTATTTAATTTGATGCCTGACTCATCAAATTAAATTTCATCATCACATGCCGCTTCCAAATAAAAGATTTCCCGGCTCAGGAAGATTCCATCACATTTAATCATATATGCATCAATAGCCCTGCATTATTTCCTATGCCAAAATCTTAGCAATAAAGGATAGTATTTGTGAATTATATTGAACCCTGTTTAAATATATTTGTTAAAATATAAATACACGTGTTGTGTTTATAACCATCTTTTAACATCTGCCATGACCAACCAATTTAAAGAAACCACTGTTGAAGAAATAAACCAGGTAATGCAGCGCTCACACACCGCGTTTGAGGCTTTTCAAAAAAAGAACATCGAAGAAAAGAGTGTTTTTCTGGATACCATAGCCAATGAAATTGAAGCCTTAGGCGATCCCCTTTTACAAAAGGCCTCCGAAGAAACCAACCTGCCGATAGCCCGCTTAACAGGCGAACGCGGCCGTACTACCGCGCAGCTGCGTATGTTTGCTACCATGCTGCGCGAAGGCAGCTGGGTAGAGGCCATTATTGATACCGCCCAACCTGATCGCACACCGCTTCCAAAACCGGATGTACGTAAAATACTGATCCCGCTTGGACCGGTTGTTGTTTTTGGGGCAAGTAACTTTCCTTTCGCGTATTCAACTGCCGGCGGCGATACAGCCAGCGCACTTGCCGCTGGTTGTTCTGTTGTAGTAAAAGCCCATCCGGCACATGCTCAAACATCAGAAATGGTTTATCAGGCCATTAAAAAAGCTATTACCAGCTGCAACATGCCCGATGATGTTTTTCAGCACGTGCATGGAACCTCTTTTGAAAGTGGCAAAGCACTGGTACAGGCAGAGCATACCGCGGCTGTAGGTTTTACAGGTTCAACCGCGGGTGGTAAGGCCTTGTTTGATTATTCGGCGCAAAGAAAAAATCCTATACCCGTTTTTTCAGAAATGGGTAGTATAAACCCGGTTATATTTTTACCGCAAACCCTGCAAAATAATGCCGCCGATCTGGCTACGCAATATGCCAATTCCATTACTTTGGGTATGGGGCAGTTTTGTACTAATCCGGGATTAATGCTGGCTGTAGAAAGCTCTGACCTGCAGGCTTTCCTGAACCATTTAGGCAACCGTATTAAAGAGGTACAACCTGCCAAAATGCTGCATACCGGCATCCACACCGCTTACGAAAAAAAGAGCCATGCCGCTCTTGAGCAGGAAGGTGTAGCTATAGTTGAGCAAGCTACTACAGAAGCAAAAGATATTGAAGCCAGACCAGTTATAGCCCAGGTTAGCGGGCAAACATTTTTAGCCAACCCATTACTACATGAGGAAGTTTTTGGCCCATACTCTTTAATGGTAAGTTGTAAGGATAAACAGGAACTGATAACCGTATTAAAATCGGTATCAGGGCAGCTTACCGCCACGGTAATGGGCACCGTTCAGGATCTGGAGAATCACAGCAGTCTTATTGATCTGCTGCCATCCATTGCAGGTCGTATATTATTTAATGGCGCGCCAACCGGTGTTGAGGTCTGCGCTGCAATGGTACATGGCGGCCCCTACCCAGCCACTACCGACAGCCGCTTCACCGCCGTTGGTATTAACGCCGTAAAACGCTGGGTACGCCCGGTATGCTATCAAAACTGGCCCGATAACCTGTTGCCCTTAGCTCTGCAAAACAGCAATCCATTACAGATATGGCGACTGGTTGATAATGAGTGGAAGAAATAAAAAACCATTTTTTTTCAATTAAGATTGTCATTTCGACGAGGAACGAGGAGAAATCTTATACATGTTGCTGATCCGCCTGCATATTGTACAAGATTTCTCTTTCGCGCATCGCTCATGCCCTAACATGCTCTATCTAAATGACATTTTTTTACAATTAAATCTATCATAATTATAATACAAACCTATAATTTAAGTTATTTTTATAGTAATAAAACCCAGCGTAATTTTGTGTTGTGAAATTTAACAACAACACAATGAAGAAAATATTTGTAATAAACGGTGGCCAGCAATTTGGCCACTCCGGTGGTAGGTATAACCAAACCATAACTGATACTACGGTTGAATTTTTTGAAAACAATCCTGATTTTGAAGTTCGCTATATAAACGTTAACGAAGCCTATGACCCAGCCCAACAGGTTGAAAATTATGTTTGGGCCGATGTAGTGATATACCACACACCTATCTTTTGGTTCCAGGTACCAAACGGGTTAAAAAAATATATTGATGTGGTATTTGATGAAGGCTACGGCAAAGGAATTTATCGCAGCGACGGCCGCTCATCTGCCAACCCGGCAATTAATTACGGAACCGGAGGTTCTCTGCATGGCAAACAATACATGGTTACCACTTCCTGGAACGCTCCTAAAGAAGCTTTTACCCTGCCTGGTGAGTTTTTTAATGAGACCAGTGTTGATGATGGGATATTGTTCGGCTTCCATCGTATGAATGCCTTTACCGGCATGACACCTTTGCAAAGTATGCACTTTCATGATGTGGAGAAGAATGCCGATATTCAGCGTGATCTGGCAGAGTACAAAAATCACTTAACCAAAACATTCATCAATAATAAAACAGCAAAACATGAGCATTTACTTAACTGCGATAATTAAAAGCAAACCTGGCCAGGCCGAGGCTTTAAAAACTCATTTACTGGAACTGATTAGTCATTCTACCCAGGAAGCTGCCTGCCTGCAGTATGATTTGCACCAGGTTGAAAGTGATCCCGATACCTTCATTTTTCACGAAGAGTGGAGTGATGCCGCCGGACTGGAATTACATAACACCCAACCGCATATCCAAAATTTCATTAATAACACTAATGATCTTCGCGACGGCGATATCATTATTTACAAAACCCAACTTGTGAGTAAAAATTCAAAAAGCTTGTAATTGAGTAGATGATAAATAGAAGGAAGCGGCTTGCTGTAATGGCAAAGCCGCTTTTTTATTAACTATTATCCCATCTTCACCTGCTTTTTTTATGACATAAAAAATTTCATATCGGCATAGGGGGTTATGCCCGGGTTGTTGTCTGCTGGGTAATAAAAGTTAAAATGTTACTTTTAAACCCAAACTTTGCAAACAGACCATACCTATAAAACACCTTTCATGCTGCAGCTGAATGCAGAAGATCAGGATTTTGATCAAATATACCTTGATCATTACCCGGCGCTGCACCATTATGCCCTTACCCTGCTTAATGACAGCGCCCTGGCTGATGAAATGGTACAGGATGTGTTTTTAAAGATCCTGGAAAAGCAGGAACCTATTGCCATTCACACGTCGCTTAAAGCCTACCTATATCGCTCGGTACATAATGAGTGCATGAATTATTTTAAACACCATAAGGTAAAACAGAAATATCAAACCCACACCTTTTATAAAATGGACCAGGAAACAGAACATCCGCTTGATAAACTGCAGTACCGGGAATTTGAAACGCGGTTGTACAAATCAATCAACGACCTGCCCGAGCAATGCAGAGCCATTTTCCAGATGAGCCGCTTTGAAAACTTGAAGTATGCCGAAATAGCCACGCAACTGGGCATCTCCATAAAAACGGTAGATAATCAAATGGGTAAGGCATTGAAAAGGCTCAGGCTACAATTGGCAGACTACCTGCCTTTAATGATATGGTTATTAATTAAACTATTAGCATGAATAAACATTTACATATAAATGATGAGTTATTGATCAGCTACCTGCTCAAAGAGGTATCGGCCGTGCAGGCCCGTGAGGTGGAAGAGTGGCGGGCCGCCGATACAGCCAACGAGCACCGCTTTGAACAATTCAGGCTGATATGGGATAGCAGCAAAAACTTCACCGCCGACCCTGATATTGATGCCCGGGCATCCCTGCAAAAGGTAAAGCAAAGGGCAGCTATGCAACGCTCCAAAGTTGTACCCTTATACAACAGGTATAACTGGTTAAAAATTGCAGCAGCCCTTATGATGATAGCAGGATGTGCCTGGCTGTTTATAAAACATAACAATAGGCACGTGGAGTTTGCCACACAGGAAACTGTAAAAAGCGATACCCTGTCTGACGGATCGGTAGTTACACTCAACAAATACGCGCTGCTGAGTTATCCGCATACCTTTAAGGGTTCACAGCGCAATGTTGATCTTTTAAAAGGTGAAGCCTTTTTTAGTGTTACCCCCAATAAAGCTAAACCATTTATTATCAGCACGGGCAATACTACTATACGGGTGGTTGGCACTTCCTTCAACGTTAAAAACAAAAACGGCGCTGTTGAAGTAATTGTAGAAACCGGTATTGTACAGGTAAGCCAGGGACAATATACCGTATCACTTCATCCGGGCGAGATGGCCCTGATCCAAGCCCATATGAACAAACCGGTTAAGGCCAACAGTCCCGATCATTTGTATAATTATTATCGCAGCAAAGAGTTTGTAGCAGATAATGTCCCCCTGTACCGTATGGTGGAGGTACTGAATGAAGCCTACGGCAGTCATATTACCATTGAACGAAAAGAACTGAATAAATTACCCCTGAATACAACTTTTAAAACCGATGATTCATTAGATGATATACTGAAAGTAATAAGCCATACATTTAAAATCACTATTGAACAGCACAACAACCACATTATACTTAAATAAGCCTGCAGCTTTAATGATAAAAACATCTACCTATAACCTATCACTATTACGCAAACTACTGCCTGTGGTTTTACTGATGATGCTCTGCATTGGTAAAACGCAGGCCCAGGGTTTGCTCAACAAAAAAATAAATATCAATTTTAACCATATCCGCCTGGCCGATGCATTGCATCATATAGGCAAACAAGGCAATTTTTACTTTGCCTATAATGGCAGGTTGCTGCCGCAGGATAGCCTGGTTAGCCTGACTGCAACCAATCAAACCGTATCGGGCATTATGGTGATGCTGTTTCATGGCAAATACGAATTTAAAGAGTTGAATGACCACATCATTATCGACCTTAACCTGCCTAACCTGTCTCTGCAGAACACTGATATCACCAATGATAACAACACCTACTCTATTAGCGGATTGGTAGTAGATGAACGTACCGGCGAGCGCCTGATGAATGCCAGTGTTTACGTTAAAGAACAGCTAACCTCGGTTTTAACCGATGAGCATGGCTACTTTAAGCTAAAGTTTAAAGCCGATAACCCGGGGCAAATCAGTTTAACAGCCAGTAAGCTGGCTTACAAGGATACTTCAATTAATTTTTTACAGAGTGTATCAATCAGCAGTCGCTCACAAACTGATGCCTACAACAATACTACCAATAAAAGCAACCGCGTAGAGCGCACGGCTATGGGGCATTTATTTTCATCGGCAAAGCAACGCATACAGAGCCTTAACATTCCAGATTTTTTTGCGAAGCGACCTTTTCAGGTCTCACTTACTCCAGGACTGAGCTCGCATGGTATGTTTAGTCCGCAGGTGGTGAATAAATTTTCATTAAACCTCATAGGTGGCTACACTGCCGGTGTTAACGGTTTGGAGTTCGGAGGGCTGTTTAACATCAACAAAATGGATTCCCGGTACCTGCAGCTCGCGGGAGTATTCAATCTGGTAGGCGGTACGGTTACTGGTGTACAGGCAGCAGGCGCACATAACCGGGCTTTAGATACCGTTCGCGGTTTACAGGTAGCCGGTTTTATTAACAAAGCCGAAAGCGAAGTTGAAGGCATGCAATTATCAGCTCTGCACAATGAGGCCGGTAAATTAAAAGGGCTGCAAATAGGTTTAGTAAACCGGGTTGATACCTCCAAAGGCGCCAGCATAGGCCTGGTAAATATTATTGGCAACGGCTTTTACAAGGTGAGCCTAACAAGTAATGATGTTGCTAACACTAACCTGAGTTTAAAAACGGGGACGCATGACTTTTATAGTTCGGTATACATAGGATCAAACATATCGCCAAACAATAAGCTGCATTATTTTGGCTTGGGTATTGGGCATGATTTTATGCTAAGCCGACAGGTTTATTTTTCGGCCGAAGCAGCTTACCAATTTGCCCATACAGGCTCATCATTTGACGATCGGTGGGAACAGGGCAAGTTATTGCTGAATGTACAGCTTGCAAAAAACATCAGCCTGATGGCCGGCCCAACATTTAACCGCTATAACCACAGCGGCACATATCATATTACCGGATTTAAGAATGTGACCAATGCACCCGAATACCCTAATAATGACCCCTCTTTAGATAGCCACCAGATCAGGAAATGGATTGGCTGGGAGGCTGGTATTGCTTTTAATTCTGTTTTTAGCAAAGCCTTTGATCCTGCACATAAAGTACATGATAATTCAAGCGCATGGTATATAGGTGCCGCTGCTACCGCAGGTATTCCCTGGGACGATAGCGGAATTGTTTCCGGCACCGAGCTATTTACTCATCGTGAACTTGGCGAACATATAACAGGAACCTTATCTGTAGGGTATACCTATTTTTTATACCACAATTATTATTACTCTCCCCCGGATGAAAACTACCACCAAATCAAGATACAACAGCCTAATACATCGGCAAAACTTATACCTGTTAAGGCAGGTATAAGGCTATACACCGGTAAAACTTTCTTTATAGGTGGTGAGGTTGGTGAAGCATTCGGTCTGTTTAATCAAGCAGATTACGGCAGCTATCCTTATTATAATAGACCCGTAGTTGAAAAACCATACCGTTCATTAATGTATAGTGTATCTGCCGGATTTAGTTTTCGCAGCGGACTCGAAACCAGTTTCAAATTCGAGGACTACGGCCTGCAATCAAATTACAAACAATTTGCACTGCGCCTGGCCTATCGGTTTAAATTAGGTAAATAATATCATTAGGCTATAGGGGTAAAAGCCATAGTTGTTGTCACATGCTCAAAAACAACAATTATGGAAAGAGTTCGTGAAACAGCGCTTGCTGTACTGATGTTATTTTTACTGACCGGCTCCTTGTTTATTATTTACAGTCTGCTGATGTGGCAAGTATTACCGAAAGCACTCGGAATGTCGCTGCTTTTTGCCCTGGTATTGCTAAAAAGTACCATTACCAGTCTCCGCAATTATCAGGCACCGCAGGAATTAAACAGTACCGATGCCGGGTTTATAAAATTCATTTTGCTGAGCATACTCAGCGTTTTCTTTATTGTATTGTTTATATCCTACCTGCTTAAAAGTCAGCAGCAGGCTGCTTATATAGTTTTGGGCATCAGCCTGATCACCATAAAAAAAGCGGTCGATTTTTTACCTGCCGATTAATACCTATACAACATATTATTCATCAATCAATTACACTTCATGAAACATTTATTTTTATTATTCTTTATCCTGACTGTATTAAGTACAACCACAACCCATGCCCAAAGCAACAGCAGCTGGCGCATAGGCTTTGGTATCGATGCCGGGGTATCTACAGCCGACGCCTTTAAATATGCCTTAGGCGGAGATATACGCGTACAGAAGGATTTTAACCAACGCTGGTCAGGCACGTTTACCACGGGCTTCAGCCATTTTTTTGAAAAGGACCATTTTGCAGGTTACAGTCAGTACGGCAGCCCGTACAACGTAATCCCGGTTAAGCTGGGCCTTAAATATTTTGTAGTGGATAACCTTTATTTAGGTGGCGAGGCAGGCGCTGGTTTTGCCTTTGAGCAATGGGGAACTTCATTTGTATACTCACCGGCCGTAGGTTTAGCTTTTAAAAACGGCATCGACCTGAGTTTGAAGTATGAGGATTATACTAAAGACAAGGCCACCAAAAACATTGCCCTGCGACTGGCCTACGGTTTTGGTGCACGTAAACTAAGCTCACACAAAACCAAACATGAAAGCAATGATCTGGAATTGGGCGTAAGCATTAACCCTGGTGTAAACATCGAATCGTCTGACGATCATATCCTGGGCGGCGATGTTACTTTATATAAACCATTATCCAGCAATGTTGAGGCTACATTTTCGGTTGGTTATGCCCATATGTTCAAATCCTATTACTTTGACTACGGACTTCCCGACGCTTCAGGCCATGTGTACTACAATACCAACTATACCGTACAGAATGTAGTACCGGTTAAGGTTGGCCTGCGCCTTTATTTAGCCGATATATTTTATTTAGGTGGCGAAGCAGGAGTTGCATTGGCAACCAAAAGAAACTCCTCATTTGTGTACACCCCATCATTAGGCTTCAAGCTTAAAAACGGATTGGATATTGGAGCTAAGTATGATAACTACGGCCATCGTCTCATTCAGGATGCCTTATCGCTCAAATTAGGCTATCACTTTAAATTGAAGTAAGCTACATTTAATGGTTCACTTAAGGAATATATCTCTTTATGTGAACCATTAACGAATAAGTATTCACTCGCCAAAAGCTATCACCACATCATCACTTATTGGATGCCCGGTGCAGGTTAATATTAGTCCTTCTTGAATATCGGCATCTGTAAGTACATCATTTTTCACCATTTCAATTTTACCGCTGGTACATTTGGCTGTACAGGTTGAGCATACCCCATTCCTGCAGCTGTAGGGCAGGGCTACGTTATTTTGTAAAGCTGCTTGTAATATAGATTGATTTTCGCCAACGACAAGGTCATGCACTTCGTTTTTAAAACTGATTCGGATGTTGCGCGGCGGAAAATTAACGGTGCTGCTGGTAACAGCTACGGTTTCGAGCACAAAATTTTCACGGCGAATTTGCCCCGGGTCAATCCCCATATACACCAGCGCGAACCTGATCATGCGCATATACGGGAACGGACCGCACAAATAAAATTCGGCTTTCTTGAAATCGTGTTTTACAATTTGCCGGGTAAGCTCTTCAACCCTTTCAGTATTGAGGCGGTTGGCTTCGTTGCTCAGGAAATAAATGATTTTAAACCTGTCAGAGTGCTTTATTGCCAATTCATTCAGCTCCTCCTTAAACACAATGGAGTTAGCATCCTGATTGCTGTAAATAAGGGTGAGCCTGCTTTTTCCCGGGCGTTTCAATATATACTTGATCTGCGAAAATATAGGGGTGATACCTGTACCACCCGCGAAAAACAGGATATCTTTTTCCTGCTCAAAACCGCTTACCGTAAACCGGCCGGCCGGAGCAAGTGCCTTCAAAATATCGCCGGGATGCTCTTTAGCCAGCATAAAGCGTGATATCTCGCCATTGGTTATCCGCTTTACCGTAATGGCCAGCAACGCCTCATCGGGCGAAGAACCTAAGGAGTACGACCGGCGGATCTCCTCATGCCGATGGTTAAATATCAGGCTAATGAACTGACCCGCTTTATACGAAACGGGCAGGCCCGAAACATTGCTTAAATAAAAGGTGGCGACATCTTTAGTTTCCCACTTTATCCGCTCAATTCTTAATTTTAATATATCCTCAGTCATAGAAATTATACCTGTTTGGCCGCGAGTATTTTGCGTATCACGCTGTTCTTTTTACCATAGGTAAAATATATGACCAGGCCTATGCCCAGCCAGATGATAAGTCGTAACCAGGTGTCGCCGGGTAAAAATGTCATCATGGCAAAACAAACCAAGATGCCCAATATAGGCACCAAAGGTACTAAAGGGGTTTTAAAAGGCCGGTGAACATTGGGCTGCTGTTTGCGTAAAATGAGCACACCCGCGCAAACCATTACAAAGGCCAGCAAGGTACCAATGCTGGTCATTTCGCCAACCACCCGGATAGGCACAAAGGCCGCGAACAAGGCGATAAAGCTGCACAGCAATATGTTTGATTTCCAGGGTGTGCGGAATTTAGGGTGAACATCCGAAAACGCCTTTGGCAGCAACCCATCCTTTGACATCGAAAAAAACACCCGCGATTGCCCCAGTAGATCAACCAGGATCACCGAGGTATAGCCAATCAATATAGCCAGCACAATGGCTTTGCTTAACCATTGGTAATGTGTTTTTTCAATAGCTATGGCCACCGGCGCGCCCGAGCCTATAAACTCTTTATAATTGGCCATTCCCGTCATTACATGCGCAAAGATCACGAACAGAATGGTACAAACCACCAATGAACCAATGATACCGATAGGCATATTTCGCTGCGGATTTTTAGCTTCCTGAGCAGCGGTTGATACCGCATCGAAACCGATGAACACAAAGAAAACCAGACCGGCACCCCTCAGTATGCCCGACCAGCCATAATCGCCCCAGACGCCTGTATTTTGAGGTATGTAAGGATGATAATTTTGCGGATTGATGAACGACCAGCCTACTGCTATAAACACCAGTACCACCCCTACTTTTAAAGTCACGATAATGGCATTAACCAATGCCGAACCTTTAGTACCCCTGATAATGATACTGGTAACCAAGATTACAATAAGCGCCGCAGGCAGGTTAATAATACCGCTGATAACATCGCCATTTGCAGCTTTGGCTGTTTCAAAGGGCGACAGGGTTAATTGCGGTGGCAGGTACAGATCAAACCAGGATAAAAACTTAGTGAGGTACTGCGACCAACTAATGGCCACCGTAGCCGCGCCAACAGAATATTCCAGCACCAGATCCCAGCCAATGATCCAGGCAAAAAGCTCGCCCATTGTGGCGTAGGAATAGGTATAAGCACTACCGGCAACCGGTATCATAGCCGAAAACTCGGCATAACAAAGCGCCGCGAATGTACAGCCTACCGCGGCAATTAAAAATGATATGGTTACTGCCGGACCAGAATGCTGCCCTGCCGCTATACCTGTTAATGAGAACAAACCTGCACCTATGATAATACCTATCCCGATAAGGATAAGGTTAACCGGGCCAAGCGTGCGTTTTAATGAATGGTCACCTTCTTCTGCCGATTCTTTCAGCAGCAGGTCTATGGGTTTCTTGATCATGCCTAAAATAAGTCTGCAAAATTAGCAGATTACGGGGCAATCAGTCCATAAACCCCAAATTGAATAGTATACTTATAGGTTCAGCAGTACAATTTTACCAAACTGTGAGGAATTGGCCATTTTATCAACAGCCTTTTGCGCGTCCTTCAAAGGGAATGCCTCATCAACCACCGGGATAATTTTGTGCTTATTCACAAAGGCAAGCATAGCTTCAAAATCATCCTTCGTACCCATCGTAGTGCCTAACAATTGCAGCTGTTTCCAGAAAAATTTACGCCCGTCAAGATGAGGAATATCGCCGGTTGTAGCGCCAAATATCACGATGCGGCCGCCGGGGTTACAAAGGTCAGGGAACTTAGCGAAGCCAGAGCCCAGGGCGCTATCTATAATAATATCAAAACCGTGGGCCATCAGTTTCAGCTGGTCGGCCCAGTCCTGCGCTTTGTAGTTTACACCCGCTGCTGCGCCCAGATGCCTGGCACGATCAATTTTTTCGCCGCTGCCTGAGGTTACAAACACCTTGCAGCCGGCTGCAACAGCCCATTGCAGGGCAAAAGCCCCCGTACCTGCCCCAACGCCTGATATTAAAACCGTATCGCCTTTTTTTGCTTTGGCTTTGGTGAACAAGGCCCGGTAAGCCGTTAAGCCCGCCAGCGGAATAGCGGCAGCCTGTTCCCAGGTCAGGTGTGCGGGTTTGTGATGCAGGTATTCTACACGGGTTTTTACATACTCGGCAAAGGTACCATCATCGGGCAAGCCTAATATTTTAAAATCCGCGCCTTGAAAATCATCGCTTTGGCCGTAGTTATTGCTGGGGTTAATGATCACCTCCTGGTTAAGCCATTCTTTGTCCTGCTCGTTGCCAACCTCGGCCACGATACCTGCCCCGTCTGACCCTAATATGCTTGGGTATTTAAGGCCCGCGTATTTACCAATAGTTATCCAGTAATCACGACGGTTCAGGGCGGCGGCTTTAATGTGTACCAGCACTTCGCCGGGGGCGAGGGTTGGCTTTTCAACTTCTTTATATACCAGTGGCTTGTTGGCGGCTTCTAAAACTATGGCTTTCATGAGATGGGTACGATTTAAATAAATTTACAGAATAAGCAGGGGTTAACAAAAACTACATTATAAAAACTCCAACGGCCTGTTATTGTTCAAAAACTTTTTAAAGTGCTATTTTAACATAATTCTGTTCAAAAAATGGGTGAAAATTGGCAGAAAATAGGCGAAATCGCTTGTAATTCCTCACTTTCAGTGCATTTTTGATCAATTATCAATAGGTTTAAAAACTTTAATAAGTTGACATACAATAAATTAAATAACAATTTAAACATTTCCGGCTTGTTCCTGCCCTTAACCAAACAGCCCGGATTTCTGATAAAAGAAACCCGGGCTGCTGTACATACAAATTTACAAAATATTATTGGAAGGTGCGGGGTGAATCAGGTGCGAAAGTGCGGGGAGCGCGGGGGGGGGGGGGTAAAAATCTCGCGTCATTGCGAGGTACGAAGCAAAAAAAACAAAAGCAGGTTCAATAAGCAAATTTAAACTGTAAAGGAAAAAAAT